>JAGCZE010000330.1 GCA_017960415.1 Lachnospiraceae bacterium | reverse complement strand
TGTCCGCCTGCTGTTCCCGAACATGAGCCGCTTTCAAGTCCATCCGCCGTCAAATGTAATGATCTGGCCCGTAAGATACGTACTCTGTCCGCAGATCGCCGCCGCAAGTTCTGCCACCTCGTCAGGTGAGGCAAATCTGCCCGCAGGAATCTCTTCGCACAACCCGGCGCGTTCCGCCTCGTCAAAATGCCGGTTCATGTCGGTATCTATGCAGCCGCAGGCTATGGCGTTAACAGCAATATGAGACGGTGCGAGCTCCTTTGCCAGTGCCTTCGTAAATGCGTTCACTCCGCCCTTCGATGCTGAATAAGCCACTTCGCAGGAGGCACCGGTATTGCCCCATACCGATGAAATGTTTAATATCCTGCCTTCGCCGGCCGCCAGCATATGCGGGATCGCTTCCCTGCAGCAATAATGCACGGAGCTTAAGTTTACGGCCAGGATCCTGTTCCATGTTTCATCATCGGTATCCTGAGTCAGCCCGATGAAAGATATCCCGGCGTTATTTATCAGAATGTCTATCCCTTCGGACTCCGCAGAATATCCGGATATGTCTTCTTCGCCGGCCTTTCGCGTTCCTTTTTCGCACAGTTTTTCCCTTGCGATCAGCTCGCCGATAGTCTCGAACATGCCCCTTACGGCATCCGGATCACCGACATCGCAGGGCACCGGATAAACCTCCCCCGGAACACCATGCTCATTTCGGTAACGGATTATCTCGTCCCTCACCGCGGCAAGCTTTTCCCCGCCTGTCAGCGAATTCAGGAAAAGCCTGCATTCGCCTTCCGCCATCTTCAGCGCGATCGCGCGTCCGATCCCCCGCGAAGCCCCTGTGATCAAAACATTTTTCATTCTCTTCCCCTATTTCAGGAACACAAATTCCTCGATCTCACAGATATTGCGGTTCTCAAAGAACTGCCTCATCCAGTTTCCCTTTTCGGTATTGATGCAGGCCTTGAAAAATACCGCATGCCTTCCGGTGATATTTTTGATCCTGCCCCTGTATATACCGTCTCCGAGCCCGATGTCAATCTTGCCCAGAACTTCTCCGTTCTCGTAATCATCTATCACCACATCGATGCTTCCGGCGCACCCGGCCCCGCGACATTTCAGGGCAAGCTCCATGGTTTTGGTCGAATCGTCTTCGCCGAAATCAAAATACTTGTAACCAATGATGCAGCCGTCCTTTATCTGTGTGATAACACGCTCGAACACGGTCTTCTCGGTAATAAAACAGCCGCCTTTGAGCACGCAGGCTATATCCGCCTTAACCGGCTCATAGGGATTCAGGCTTTCTTCAAATCCGAGGGAAGTCATCTCAACCGGCGGTATGGTTCCGTCCGGAAGTATCTCGATCTTCTCAACGCATGCACGTCTCGAAGAAATCGAATTATTGGTCATGCGGTGATAGAAAATATACCACTGGTCTCCGATCCTGCAGATGGATCCGTGATCGTTACCTCCCGGGAAATCCACACCGTTGTCGATAATGTAGCCGCGATAGGTAAAAGGTCCGATAGGCGAAGATGCAGTAGCATAGGCCAGCCTGCTGCCCCGGCGCGGAGAATAGATCAGATAATAGGTATCTCCGATCTTTCTGGGGGAACTTGCCTCAAAGAAGCGTCTCTCCTCCGGAACCTCCTCAGCATCGTCGATCACATGTTTTTTCAGGCTTCCCGGAATAACCGTATGCATATCGTCGGGATCGAGTTCGTTCATGTTCGAAGCCGTAAATCCATAATAAACATAGACTCTTCCGTCATCATCAACCAGCACGCCCGCATCGTTGAAAATGCCTTCATCTCCGGCATCCTCGGGGGCGTAATTATAGGTCGAGATCAGCGTAAAAGGTCCCTCGGGCCTGTCGCTGACACTGACACAGCCCTTTGCTCCGAGGATATAAGTATAAAGATAGTATTTGCCGTCCTTTTCGACGCAATCCGGTGCATACAGCGGATGGTCGGTATGCGTAACACTTGACGGATGATCGGTGTCCGCCAGCGTATGGAAACTGTGCCCGTGACATGTCCAGTTACTCAGATCATTGACCGGAGCGCTCCATACTTTCAGCTTATAATCACAGAATTCATCGCATCCGTATCTGTCATGCGATCCGTAAATATACACCCTGTCGCCGAATTGTCTCGGCTCGCCGTCGGGAATATACTCCCACAGCGGTAAAAACGGATTTGCCATTTGTAAACCCCTCCCGAAGATTTTTAAAGGAGACAACGCAGACTTATGCGCCGTCTCCTTCTCTTTTTAAGCGGCTCAATCAGCCACATGATATTTATTTATAAAACACACGTCTGTCTGTTTTTTCAGGGTTCGATCTTTGTCTTTCCGCCCATGTCAGGCTGAATTACCTTGGGAATGTTCACGCTGCCGTCCGCATTGAGATTATTCTCCAGGAACGCGATAAGCATACGGGGCGGTGCAACAACGGTATTATTGAGCGTATGGGCAAAGTACTTTCCACCCTCGCCGACAACCCTGATACGCAGTCTTCTTGCCTGTGCATCGCCGAGATTCGAGCAGGATCCAACCTCGAAGTACTTCTTCTGGCGGGGCGACCATGCCTCAACGTCACAGGATTTAACCTTCAGGTCGGCTAGATCGCCGGAGCAGCACTCAAGCGTACGTACCGGGATATCCATCGATCTGAACAGGTCTACGGTATTCTTCCAGAGCTTGTTATACCAGGTCATGCTGTCTTCGGGCTTGCAGATAACGATCATTTCCTGCTTCTCGAACTGATGGATACGGTAAACACCTCTCTCCTCTATGCCGTGAGCGCCTTTTTCCTTACGGAAGCAGGGCGAATAGCTGGTCAGAGTGTGAGGAAGCGTATCCTCCTGAACCATCGTATCGATGTAATTACCGATCATCGAATGCTCGCTTGTTCCGATCAGGTACAGGTCCTCGCCCTCGATCTTGTACATCATCGCATCCATCTCGG
>JAGCZE010000329.1 GCA_017960415.1 Lachnospiraceae bacterium | reverse complement strand
GTATGGGCTTGTTGGTGCGTCCGAGTTCGCGCAGCAGATCGAAATTCTGCAGGTTGCGGGCGCCTACCTGAAGCACGTCCACATCCTCGAACAGGGGCAGATCCGCAATGCTCATGATCTCTGTACCGATCGGCAGTCCGGTCTCCTGACGGGCGATCATTAACTGCTCAAGTCCTGTGGCTTTCAGACCCTGGAAATCATAGGGAGAAGTGCGGGGCTTGAATGCGCCGCCGCGCAGCAGTACAGCACCGGCAGCCTTGACTGACTTTGCGATCCCGACTATCTGCTCCTCGCTCTCAACCGAGCAGGGACCTGCTATCATTACAAAATTGCCGCCGCCGATCTTGATGTCGCCGACATTTACGACGGTATCTTCGGGGTGGAACTTGCGGTTGCAGCACTTGAAGGTTTCGGTCACCCTCTTGACCGACTCGACTATATCAAGGCTCGCGATCAGATCCATATCGACCTTGCTCGTATCACCTATAAGACCCAGTACGGTCTGATATTCACCTGATGAGATATGGACACCGAGTCCCATTCCCTTCAGCCATTCGATCAGCTGTTTCTGCCTGTCTTCGTTGACATTCTGCTTCATTACTACGATCATTTTTCTTTTCCTCCCTTAATCCATGATCAGTTCCTTTTTCCTTCGTCGCTGTGATCATATCCTTTTTCTTTCTTTTCAGACAGGAGAGCCGCAGGATAAATAAAAAGCGTCACAGGTTGATCTGTGCCGCTTCTCGTCTTTTTTAAGTCTCACGCATCACAAACAACCTTTACAATGTCTGATTGTAAAAGTAAAAGTAATAATAAAATGATGCGTTTCCTATAGTCCTCATAAATGCTCCTATCTGTTGCTGTGACGGAAAAATCCAATACTTCCGCCCTCAAGTCAAATCGATTATAATCTCAAATCATTCTCTTGTCAACTGCTTTTTTAAATTAAAGTGTAAAACTTTAACGTAAAAAAGTTTGAGCCCAAAATCTTTTGACATCTGGGCCGTTTGATGGTATCATATTTTGCGATAGTCAATGTTCTTACAGCCATGTTTACTTCATGGCCTTCTTATATTTCTTTTATTCATTATTATCGATAAAGTCATTTCGGAGGAAACATATGATACATAAAAAGGATATTCTTTCCATGGCTTTTTATTCATACGGAAAGCCTTTTACGGGAAGCTGCGACGGTATGAGATACCGTATAAAAATGGAAAAACGGGAGACCGGCAAGGACGCGGATGACAAGCCTGTTTACGAAACATACTTTGAAGTGCATACCTGGCCGGAACCATATTCATTTGAGAACACGGAACCGGAGAAGATCAGCAGGGAAGAGTTTGCATTTACCGATGACGGATTTTCAGCCGTATTGGAACATCTGAATTCAAGCATCGGGCTGTATAAAGACAGTACAAGAGTGTACAATATTCGTGAAGGCAAGGCGGAAGAGTGACGGGATCGCGCAATATTTGCCTTTACGGTTGTAAATAAAAAGTATCCGGAGGGAGAGAGTATGAAAATATTCAAAAAGCTGTCGGCTGCAGTACTTGTATTCGCACTTGTGATCAGCAGCCTCTGCACAGGAAATGTCCGCACCTTTGCGGATGAAACGCCTATGCTGATCAGCACCAGGCTGCAGGTTGGAAGCAAGGTTCACGGGTTCACGCTGAATCTGTACCAGGAGGATGAAAGTGTCAACGGTTATCTGCAGGTCTGGGAGCATGACAAGACTGGTGCCCAGGTGTTTATGGTCATTAATGATGATCCGGAGAAGGCTTTCGGCATCCTCTTCAAGACCGAACCGGAGGATGATACGGGAAAACTTCATATCCTGGAGCATGCGTCGTGCGCGGCAAGTGAAAAATACCCCGGAAGGGATGTGTTCTTTGATCTGGTCACGCAGGGATTTATTACCGATATAAATGCACAGACATGGCATTCGTCCACTATTTATTTTCTTGGCTCTCTTGATGAACAGGAGCTCATGAACGGTGCTGATTTTTATCTTGATTCCGCTTTTAACAGTCTTATCAGGAAAGAAAAGAAGTATTTTGAGCGTGAAGGCTGGAGATACGTGATCAATGATGAGAATGATCCCCTCGAAGTCACGGGTGTTGTTTACAATGAGATGAAGGGCGCACTTTCGGATATTGACCAGTATGCATTTACGAATGTAATGAAATACTTATTCCCGGGTTCATCTTACGGGTATGAAAGCGGCGGACTGCCCGACCGTATCCTGGATCTGACATATGAGGAACTGATCGATTTTTATGATAAGTGCTATCATCCCTCGAACTGCACGGCAGTTGTTTATGGAAATGTAGACTATAACATCTGGCTGGAAGAGTTTGACAGTTATTTCGGAAAATTTGAGAGGGAAGAATTTGAAGCTCCCGCAAAGTATGTTCCCAAGGGCAATTACGGCACTGTAACGGAATACTTCCCCGTATCTGCCGATACTGACGATGTAACGGGACGATTGCTGTATATCTGGGATCTGCCCGATGAACTCAGCTATGCCGATTTTTCCGCTCTTAATATGCTGGCCGAATATGAAAAACAGCTCACATCACCTTTAATGCAGGCTCTGAATGCTTCGGGCATCGGGTCGAATTACGGTATTTATCTCGATAGTTTGGGCGATCAGAAGATATTTTTTGTATATGTTTCCGATGCCGATACAAGCCGTGCGGAGGAATTTAAGAGTCTCGTTGACGAGCAATTTGCAGCAATCGCAGTCTCAACCCTCGATCAGGAATATATTGACTGCATGTTTGAATCATGGGAACTTTCCGAAGCTCTCGGATTTAACGCTTC
>JAGCZE010000328.1 GCA_017960415.1 Lachnospiraceae bacterium | reverse complement strand
GCTGACCGGGGGTATCTGGAAGGTCAATGACAGGTCTGTACTTATTGTGGTAATGTCGCCCTGTTCATCTTCCCTGGTCAGCGAGATTCCTTTGATGATAATGCCTTTGATCTCACCGTCTTCACGCTCTATTTCAATATCCGCGCTGCTTAAGGGTGTACCGGTTCCGTTTACGTCTGCATCGAGGACATCATATTCTTTGGAAATCGTTGTTGTATCGATCAGCTTCTGGAATTCTTCCGCAAACAGCTCGTAAAATTTGCTTTCCTGATCGGTGGAAGACATCTCAGAGTAACCTGCAACATAGGATTTAAGCCATTTTTCGTAAGCACTCTTTTTTGCGACCTCCGCAAGCTTTTTCAGCTCACTGCGCAGTTCATCCATGTAGACCTCGCCCTGATAAAAATTGGACGAGCTGTTCTTGTTTGATTCCGAATTGCTCAGGTTGGAACGTGTCAGAGACAGAACGATAGCCGCAATTATGCCAATAAAAAGCATGCTGATGATAACGGCCACAAGAGCCGAACCCTTATTATTGACATGTGCTGATCTACTCATCTTACTCACCTTTCCTCATAAAGCCTGAACAGTCATGAAAATCAACTGTTTACTGCTCGATAGTTGAATTTAATTCTCTGATCGTTGTTCCTTCGCTGTCCTTTACGGTCACCGTGACATCGGCGATCACAGCATCGTCTGCCTTGGGTTTGATCAGTGTGGGACTGTATGATGCCGGACCGACCTTCAGCAGATCCACATCGCTGTACAGATTGATCTTGTTTGAATCGGTATAAACGTACAGAATATCATCATCTGCGCAATTGCCCTGCAATGAGATATAAAAATCAATCTGCTGATCTACGGAACTGTTGATATAAACAGCATCAGCATCTGTGATGCCAAAGGTCGGGGTATAACCGCCGGATATCATGCTTTTCATGCCCTCGACCTCAGTTTCGTCCAGATAAGGGAACGGAACGTAGAAAAGATAAATATTGCTTAATTTATCAAGATCGAATTCATTGTTGTATCCGGTAAATGTGGTTTCTTCGTCCAACAGTCCGTCGTAAGAAGAGATCGTATATGTTATTTTCGCACTGACTTTATAGGGCTTGACCGATTCCCCGGTGTTATTACTGATCGTTATGATGAAGTCTCTGGTCATCTCATTCTTGATCCTGTTGTCATCTGCAAGGGTGACATGGGTTCCGGCATCTGGATGGTCTGCGGGAAGTGAGGAAATATATTCGTAGTACCTCCTGTTGCTGTCCTTAAACCATTCTATGGCTATTTCATCATAATAAGTGTCCGCTACACCCAGAGGATTGATAAATACCGTATTCTCGCGGAATGCAGCATAATCGTAGGATCCTTCGCCGCTGCCCGAGAAACTGATCTTGCCGCTGTGTTCGGTATTGACATTGATATCAACACTGAAGCTTCCGGTTCCTTCGGTAATGCCGCTGACAGTGCAGGCATAGTCTTTTCTTGCCCTGTCCAGATAATCTTTGACTGCTCTGCCGCTGATCGAGGAAACACCGTTTACGTTCAATCCGAAGCATGAAGGAGTAACTAAATGATCTTCGGTATCTTTCTCGGCTTTATCCAATTCCCTGGCAGTACCTTCGATGCCGTATACCTTTACAGCCTCCATGATATTCGCTGCTACGGCATCCGCGGCCGTTTTCTGCGCATTTACCCTGTTGACGCGTGCTGCCGTTGTGAATGTCTGAAGCAGCGGAACGGTTATGACAGCGAGGATGAGAAGAGCCACTATCACCTCGATCAGCGATACGCCGGCATTATTCGGTTGTATACGCAAAAATCCGCGTTTCTGTGACTCCTTCATCCCTTTGTTTCCTCCAAATGTACTATATAGGCAAATGTTCTTATTTCGATTCCGGCTGTTCCGTTATTCGGAAACGGTTCTTATATCACTTCCGGACGTTCCGTTATTCGGAAACTGTACTAATTTCAATCCTGGTGTTTTATTATTCGGAAACAGTTTCGGTATTTTCGGAAGAAGCCTCTGTACTGCCTGTTTCGGTGCCTTCTGTGCCTGTTTCGGCAGTTTCCGGATTGCCTGTTTCTGCACCGTTTGCCTCACCTGCTTCAAGCTGTGCGGCGTTCGGGTCATATGTTCCGAAAATATTGTCCACACCAAGATCAACACCATAGATCGTGGGCTCCACGTACTTGTGATCAGCATCCTTTACACCGTAAAGATTGATCACCATGCTGCCCGAGAGCTGGCCGCTTTCATGATTGTATGCGGCATTGAAGCCGTTCACGTTCATTCTTTCGGGATATGAATTAATGAAATCCATACACTTCTTCAATCCGTCATAGGTTGTGGAATAGTTGATCGAAAGAGTGCTGCTGTCAAGCTCTACAACAGGATTTCCGTTTTCATCGGTCTCGCTGCTCACAAAAATAGCGGAGTCATTGCTGAAAGCTATGGACGGACCAGTCATTTCCGCAGCTTCTTCCAGGGATCTTATGAACATGATGCTCTTCTCGGGTGTATTGCCGGGGCCGTATTTGGTGAGAATAGTCTGTGAATCCTTTGCAAATTGGTCTATTCCGGCATTCCATTCGTCCCTGTGGGATTCTTTTTCGGTAAGTGTATTGATCCTTGCCTCAAGAGCTTTATTTTCTTCCTTTACCTGATTGGCTTTCTCAATATATTTGACATAACCGAACTCGTATGCGCATACTGCGATCACAACGATCAGAAGGAGCAGGATATACTGAATATGTTTTTGACTGATCTTCATGTCTTATCACTCCTCCTTTCCGGTTTCTGCATCTGTATCAGGCAGCTTGTACTTGCACTGAAGTGAGAACGAAACGATCTTGATACCCATTTCGTCGCTGGTATTCTCGGAAATGGAGCTTATCGTAACTTCCTCAAAATACGGGATATTCTGCAGCTGCATAAGCAGTTTTGCTGCATCTTCTTTACTTCCGACCGTAACATTCATGGTCAGTCCGGTTTCGTTCGATGTAACCGAAGATACCGTCATGCTCGATACACTTTCGAGCTCCAGACTTTTAAGAATGTCGTTCCAGTTCTCGTTATGATTGAAGGTACCAGCGTCTGCTTCCTCGATCCTTGCGAACCTTGCGGCAGCCGCATTGTACCCATCTTCGAGCATCTCTATACCCTTGGCTTCAAGCGCATCTCTTTGTGCAACCAGAGTTCCTTTTCGTTCCATCGCCTTGTCGTATTCGGTCTTGCCGTTCAGCACAATGAATACCGCCGCCACTGCAACCAGCACAAGTCCGACAGCGCTGATGATCAGTGTCTTCGACAATGCTTCTTTCTCACTCTTCCGATAGAAGGAGATAGTCGGGAAGCTGGCACCGATACATGCGATCAGTTCGGTCGAATGTTCTTCGGCTACGCGGTTGTCTTTCGAGATGTTGATGCCCGGAAGTTTGGGTAATATAACAACTTCGATGCCGTTGAATTCATTTTCGATCAGCTCTTTGAGACCTTTTACATTGGTTCCGGCACCGCCGAGATAGATCCTGGCCATCGAGTTGTCGGGCTCTGCCTGTTCCGCTCCGCTTGCGGCACCCGCGGTGTTTTCGGGGATGTCGCCGGCAGCGCCGATATCCGTTCCTTCAGCACCCGTTGTTATGTCAGAACAATAGAATGAAATAAAAGATACGAATAAATACTATTTTTTTGTACAAGATTATGCTTGCATAAATATGCATACATATATATAATCTGAATATGCCGTATTGAACCCGCGACCATATTCGGATGCAAAAGATAATTTCAAATTGGGGCAAAGGGTTCATAGTAGATGCCGGCGGCAGGGAGTTTTTTCATGATCATTCCGGATAAAGATAATCACACGTATAAGGTATATTGGCAGAGCGGGGATAATGACTCGCCGGCGCTTTTGGGCGAGTTCAGGTCGAAACAGGAAGCCAGGGACTTTGAATTGAAGCAGACCGGATTTACCGGAAGCGTACACGAAGAAGAAAAATACGATAATATCAGCTTTGACCGGCTGCTCGATTCGTTTTTGGACGAGAAGAGGGTTCGTGTGCGTACAAGCACTTTTATAGGCTATGATCTTATAGCGGAAAGGTTTATCAGACCCTGTTTCAGAAACAGGAAGATCAACGAAATCACGCCTGCCGATATCAGGGGCTGGCAGAACGGCATGCTGAAGCTGGATTATTCGCAGCTTTACCTGCATCGGGTGGATTCGGTGATGTCGGCTGTGTTCAAGTACGGAGTGCGTTTTTTCGGCCTAAAAAACAATCCGTGCGATCACGTGGGTACTATCGGGGAGTCGGTTCCGAAAAGCGTGAATTTTTGGACAATAGATGAGTTTGCCCGGTTCATGACCGCGGTGACGGGTAAGCGAAACCGCCTTATGTTTAATCTGCTGTATTGGACGGGACTGCGGCTTGGTGAGTTGCTGGCGCTGACACCGGATGATGTCGACCTTGAAAACGGCATGATACGGGTAACGAAAACATACCGCAGATATCACGGGCAGGATATCATTTCGCCGCCGAAGACCAGGAAGAGCAGGAGGGTGGTCTATATCAATTCTTCATTGACAGAGGAAATACGAGATTATATCAATACGGAGTATCACAGCCTGAATCCGGAAGGCATCGGACACAGGCTGTTTCCCGTAGGCTTCGATTCTGTCAGGGATACGCTGACGCGGGCCGCACGGAAAGCCGGAGTGAAGCGCATAAAGATACACGACCTGAGACATTCGCACGCATCACTGCTCATAAATATGAATGTAACTCCCTTGCTTGTGTCCGAACGTCTCGGGCATGTGAAGGTTGAAACCACCCTCAACACCTACTCACACCTTTACCCGGATGAGCAGAAGAAGATCGCGGACAGTCTTGAGAAGATATTCAGATGAGAGACCGGCAGCAAGCCGGATCACAATTTGGATTGTAACTCAGATCATAATTCTGTTCGTAACTCACTCATTCGTATGATTGAATTTTCACCTCAAAAATGTTATGATATCATCAACGTGGGGTAGTTTCCCGCTACAACTTTGGAGAGGAGAATGTAGTAAAAATGAAGCTTAATTCAGCGAAGATGTTACAGCGTATACTGGCATTGGCATGCGCTCTGGCGCTTGTGATCGGCGTTCTGCCGACGTATAGGGCAAAAGCAGACGGTGTATTTACAGTCAATACGCATGAAGCGGTTCCGATAGGAACTGTTGCTTATCCGGGCGACACAATTTCTGTTGTTTGCAGTGAAGAGGACTATCAGAGCTATCAGCTTCTGACGTTTGTTGATGAAAACGGTAATTTGCTGGATTCCCGTTACGGATACTATGGTCAGGGCAATGAGACCGTTCCGTACATCAAGGGTATCGATTACTGGGAGGTTACTTCCAGCGATGTTCAGACGAACAACGATGTTTTCAGCGCCAACGGCGGTCCTGTCATATATTTTATCCAGACCACGCTTACTGCAGGGTATTTTAAGGGTGATGCCAATAATAATGACTCTAACCTTCCGTCCAATGACCAGTTCTTTGATTACTGGGATGATGTGATCGCAAATAATGCCGCTATCGATTTCGGTCAGTTCCAGGTTACCGATAACCTTGAGAAGACCAATAGCGAAGCAACCGGCAGACAGAGCGGAGAACCCGCGAATGTGATCCAATATGTTGTAGCTGAGGCGGATACCGATATTACCGCAACGCCTGTTCCCGAAGACAATCCCCGCGGACCGGCGAATCCCGACTGGGATGATCCTACCGCGATACCTACACCTACAGAGGTTCCCCAGGATCCGATGAATCCCATTTGGCAGGAGCCTACAGATATTCCTACCCAGGAGCCGGTGCAGCCGATTCCTACCGCTACACCGGTACCTACCGCAACACCGATCCCTACTGCTACACCTACGCCTATTCCGGTTCCGAAGGAAGTAACAACACCTATTCCGACACCTTATGTGCAGCAGATTTATGTTCCCGAGGTTCCGAAGGCACCTATACAGGTCATTGCGACTGTAAAGGAACCGGAGTATTCGTATTACAATATCGATCTCGAAGTGGGCAGATATGCCAATATCACACCCAATTACGCAAAAGAATCCACATTTACGGTTTCAACATCCGATAAGAAGATCATTCTGGAACCCCGCAGTCAGGTAGGAAGCTTCAGCTCCACAGACTACGAATCACGCGCAATGAAACCCGGTGATGCGGTTCTGACCTTCAATTCAAAGAGCAAGAACTATACCGAGTACTGGAATGTTCATGTATACTGCCGTCCTCTTGATTTTGAGAAGACTCAGTATGTAGTTTATTCACCTGAAGACAGGGATGCCTGGATCACACTGAAGCTCAAGTATTTTGAGTATGACTACGAATATGCCTACGATTTCGAATGGTCATCTTCGGAAGACTCAAAGGCACAGAGCAAGCGTCAGATCTATCTTGCCGGCGGTACCAAGACTACTACATTTGCAAGATACTGCGTCCGCAAGGGAACTGAAGGCGCATTTACGATCACTGTAAAAGACAAGTACGGCAACTCCGCATCGACGCTGCTAATCGTAAGACCCAAGACTGTTGCAAAGCCCGCAACGGATACCGGTAAGGATTCGGGCAGCAAGGATAAAGATAAGAGTACCGAAACCACGACCCTTACACTCAAGCAGATCAAGAAGGCACTGAAGAGTGTAAGCATCGAAATGGACTGCACGAAGAACAAGTACAAGAAGATGTCCTTCAGCTGGGACGGCGACACTATCACCGGCGCACCTTACAGCGGTTACGAGATCATGTACGCCAAGTACAAGAAAGGCACGCCCGTAGCCGACCTCGAATACAAAACACTCAAGGACATCAAGAAGGGTACAACAAAGACTTACACATACACCGGCAAGAAACTGAAGAAGGGCAAAACATATGAAATGTATGTACGCGCCTATATCACTGTAGACGGTAAAAAGTACTACAATACAGTACATTCAGAAGATTATATGAAGATCACGGTTAAGAAGTAAACAAAAAGCTCTGGGTTACTTGACCCAGAGCTTTAGTGTTTTGTGAAGTTTGATCTTATCCTCGTGTTTCATCCCGGAGATACACTCAAGAATCTCCTTGTCAATAGCCATGACCTGATACTCGGGATCGATATTGGCAACAAGCGTGTCGAGAGACATCTCCATTGCATTGGCAAAGTATATAAGCATACGCAGTGACATAGAAGTTCTTCCGTTTTCTATATTACTGATATATCCCGGGGTTACGTGCATCATCCTGGCGATATCGTTTTGGGTAAGACCTCGGCTGATCCTGAGTTCCTTGATCCGCTCACCGTAATCATCAATGTCGACATCAAATGGTTTTTTGTCAGCTTTCATAGAGATGATCTCCTTTCAGATGGTTTCTGACAGGTGGAACGCCGGATGCAGAAAGCTGCGGAAAAAGGCCATCCGCGCATATCTGCCGAAACGGGAAAGCACTATAAAACCGTCGGGTTACGATACTT
>JAGCZE010000034.1 GCA_017960415.1 Lachnospiraceae bacterium | reverse complement strand
TTACAGGCTGTTAAGAATAATGGAAAAATGCTCGAATTTGTTCCTGCTGAATTAGTAACCGGGGAAATCTGCTCAGAAGCTGTAAAGCAAACCGGAGAAGCATTAAAATACGTTCCTAATGAATTTAAAACCGAGGAATTATGTTTGGCAGCTGTAAAAAATTACGTATACGCAATTGATTATGTTTCTCTCAAGTATAAAAGAGATCCTTATCGGTCCTGATCCGGAAAAGGGAAAGGCTAAAGCGAGTGCTTCCGCCTCCGCAACTTTTCCGGGATAACCACATAGTAAATGGTTACGAAGTTCTGGCATTAAGCAACGCGATCAAGAGCGGTCTGTACAATCTGTTTAATCTGATCTCATACGATAAGCAGAACCGATAACCTAACAATAAACTTACAAAAATGTAAGGTTCATCACAAAATCTCATCAGTAGCACAAAGACCCCGCCATTCTCTGAGAACGCGGAGTCTTTGCTTTCTTATTTTTTCCCTTGGTGAAAGGCAACTGTCCGGGATATATATTTTACATTTATTCAGTTTGAGATGCGATCCTTTGGCCTTCCTTCGATCTTAACCCACGAACGACAAATTCTCCCCATAGACGTCATTTTCATAATCCGTAATATAATGTATAAACTTTGTACGCATGAGTTCACTCTGGTAAAATGCATGGATCCGGTATCCGTCCTCATCATACAGCAACAGACTATCTCCTATGAAAATGTACGATCCTCGTTCTTTAAACGGCGAATCCTGCGTCGATTCAAAAGTCCAATCATCGTAGAAGGTATAGCCGCCGTCTTTGTCTCTGTACATGTAGGTTCCCGCTGTTCCTTGCGGAGGCACGTGGGGATCCTCTGCACGCTTCTCATAAGGCAGTCCGTCGACATACAGATAACCGTCGTCAGAGATTTTGAATTTCCTGATCGTATCCCATGTAGCTCCTACGGATGTGTAAACTCCGTCACTGTCAGGCTTTTCAAGAACACCTACCTCCGCAGCGCCGCGCTCTTCTACATAAGACCAGACTCCTTCGGCTGTAAGGATAAAAAAGTGGTATTCATCCGGTTCTTCGACCGGATCCCAGGATCCCGCAAGATCCCGGAACGGATACTTCTCTTTGTAAAACGCAGCCAGGTCTTCGCAGTGCGAGCATCCGTCTTCCATCACAAAATACGGTTTACCCGTTGCGGGCGTACGGGTCAGTATTATCTCAGGCCCGCAGTTGAGGAACGACGTGGCATAGGCACCCCAATCCTCATCATAATAGATAGACAATTGGGCAACATCTGTGCCGTATTCGCACTCGTCCAAGTAAAAAAGTGCGTTCTGTATGGTGTAGGTACCGCATCTTTCCACCGGACCGAAGTATTTCCAGGTACCGTTTCCATAGAGTTCGAGGTAGTAGCCTTCGAGCCAGCCGTCCTCGTACCATCTTCCGACTACAGACTTAACCTCGTAAGACGACTCGGCAAATACCGACTTGTCGATATCTTTGAAATTACCTAATTGAGGCGGCTCGGATACAGGATGATATGTGAACTTCCCGCCGAAAGACCTTTCCGTGCTGTCGCACCGGATGTTTGCGCTGCCGGTGGACTCATCCGTGTTCTTGCTATTGTTCTTGCTATCGTCCTTGCTATCGTCCTTGCTATTGTCCTTGCTATTATCCTTCTTGTCGGTATTATCATTGTCCTTCTTATCATCTGACGAAGAAGCACTCTCCTGCCCGGTTTCTTTTTCTGTCGACGCCGGAGCAAGATCAGGCGTTACAGAAAAACCGACGACCAGAAGGATAACCGCTATCACTATTCTAATTGATAGAATTAACTTGATCTTCTCCAGAAATTCCTCAAACGGCTTTATGGGCAGCAAGACTATAGCTCCCACCAGAAAGATGATTGACGAAAAAGACGGGCACCACATCAGCGCGCATATCAGGAATAATGCCACGAACACCCATTGAACTACTGTTCTGACTTTTTTCATAAGGATATCCTCCCGAGCAGTCACTGCTTATTTTTCAATTTAGTCATTGTCCGAAGCATAGCGCGTAAGCTCTCTGCCTTCCTCATCTGCGAGCTTCTCGGAATTTTTGATCGTAAACGTACGGTCTTCTTTAGAGCCCTTCATCTCGATCATCTTTCCGTCAACTATTTCGTAGGTACCGCTATTCTTGGAATCGTTCTCGCTCTCCATTTCAAATTTGCCATCTTCATAGAATGTATAGTACATATCTATCGCAACAGAGCCGCCGTAATGCCATGTACCGCTTATCTGAGCCTTTATTTCGCTGTTATCGGCCTTCTTATTGTCCTTTTTATCGTCGCTGCTGCTCTTATTATTGTCACTGCTGTTCTTCTTATCATCAGCACTGTTCTGTGTATCCGAAGATGAAGCAGCATTCTCTCTTTGTTCTTTTCTTGCAGTCGCCGGTGCCTTGTCCGGTGCAACAGAAAAAGCGACCGCCATAAGAATAACAGCTATCACGACCCTGGCTACCAGCTTCAGCTTTAGCTTTTGCATAAAATCTTCAATCGGCTTAATGGGCATCAATATTACGGCTCCCAAAATAAATATAGCTGAAGTAAGGGTAGGCATCCACCCAAGTGCACAAAGTCCGAAAAACGCTACCAGCAACCATTGAACTATCATTTTTACTTTACTCATGACCAATCTCTCCTATCCTGTTTTTTTCTTTTCTCAAAACTAGGATATCATATATATCACAAAAGGTGTAGTAACCAAAAGGTACTTTTTTCGAGAGTTGGTTTAAACAAGCACAAGTTTATGCAAATTCAATCCACTGTAGCAAGAATAACGCATTTCTGTCGAAAATTTCGACAGAAGTCTTTCGTGGCAATTCCACATTAAAAGCAAGATGCTGTTTCGCATGCAAGGTGACCGGACCTGAAGGCTGTCCGGCCCCCGAAAACGTTGTAAAATCAAGGTTTTCTCCAGCCTTAATCAAAGTGTTAATCATAAGTTAAATGCGTTTTTTCAAGCTCACTGCCATCCAGATAGACATGAATGCCGCATCCATCAGCACTACCGTTCTTATTTCTACTGTGTCCCCGCACTCTGCTTTTGTGGGTGTATAAGTAAAAACATCAGTCAGATCACCCAGTTCATAGTTTATTCTATGTCCGTGTTCAGTTATACCGGCAGCATCGGAATCAATATCAAACTCAGCGTACAGGTTTTCCTTGACGATCCTGTAATGACCCGCCTCCAGTTCACCATACATCGTTAGATTACATGTAAACTTTGCATTTCCGCCGGGATTCAGTATATGCGCAATGTCATTAAATGCATAATTGGACAATGCGACGGGAATCTGATACCATTCTCCGTTGATGTTCTTCTGAAGATAGTAATAGTCTCCGTACTGATACTCTTTGTCGGAATTATTATTGTATTCAACAGTAACCTTGTTCCCATCGATCGAAACAAAGTGCAGCGACACTCCGT
>JAGCZE010000327.1 GCA_017960415.1 Lachnospiraceae bacterium | reverse complement strand
GGCTATGATCCTGGAAATAAATCTGATCAGATCCTTTTCGGAAATAATATCCCCGGTAACCCCGCTTTCCTTATTCCGCCTGTCATCGCTCATACAATATCTCTCCCCGGCTTTCCGAAACCGTCACAGCTCATACAATATTTCTCCCCGGCTTTCCGAAACCGTTATCACTCGTACAATATCACATACCGTTCTGTATTCAGAGCCTGACAATTTCTTCGGCTCCCTCTCCAAAACCGGTCCGCAGCACATTATCCGGACCGTATACGAATCCGCGCGCATAGCCCGGAGTCCCGTTTTGGGTTTCTTTTCCGTAGAATTCCACAAGCTTTCCCGTGCTTGTTGCATACACTCCGTCCCGGCAATTGCAATACCCGAAATCCTGATAAGAGGTCGTAAATAAAAACCGGTCATCCTCCGTATCAAAAAGGTCGGTATATGCCACACGGTTCTTTACAACATAGTCATTTACAGGCATCGGAGTAACAAATCCAACCTTGGGTACTCCGGTATCTCCGGCAAATTCAAGCATTTTCACGATATCTTCGAAAGTTCCTATCCCGTCGGCAAGCAGCAGACAGTTGTATACAAATAATTTCGGGTCATAAACGCTTTCTGTGATCCGCCTGATCAGTGCCGCATCGGGCACTTCGGTATGAAAATATGCCCTGTTTTTTTCATCGTCATAATGATGTCTGCTGATATGTATCGCATCTATCAGATCGTATCTTTTGATCTCGTGCAGCCTGTTTAGTCCACTTCCGTTTGTGTTTATGCTGATCTCTGCCTCGATTCCGAATATCCCGAAGATCATTTCAACGATCTCATTTAGCAATGCAATATCGGTAAACGGTTCGCCTCCGGTTATGGAAAAGCCCCGCACCGCATCTACCCTTTTCATTTCCAGCAGTACTTTTTCGAGCTTTCCGATATCCGGATAATCCTTGCGCTCTGTCATACCTGCCACAACACAGAAAGGACAATGTGCGCCGCAGTAATATGTCGGTAATATGGATAACTGCAATCTGACAGGCTTTTTCTTCTCCGCATACGGGTTCCCGTTTCTTGAACAGGTATAACTCTTTACTTTGACCGTTTTCCCGAATACGGTCAATTCGGATTCAAGCATATCCATTTGATCATGTCCTTCCTGTCATAAAGATCGCAATCACGCTTGGTTTCAATTATATCAATAATCAGATTCTTTTTCAATTGAGGACAGGTCCTTAATTAGAGTTAATCGTATAACTATATTCTTAAGTCAAATAAGCTCTTAATAATTCAGCATTGTATTTTTTTTGATCATTACTTGACAAAGATGTTTGGTTAATTTATAGTAAATTTGGTTAACCGTTTTCACTTGGGGAAGAATTAAAAATCCTTCCCTATTCCCGGGAAGCAGAAATTCCCGCTCACAGGAACTCCAGATCATTAAGAAAGGACTCGGACCGGCCCGGATACGGCCGGCATTTACGAAAATGAATCTCAAAGATATCGCCGAGCGTGCCGGAGTAAGCACTGCCACAGTATCTAACGTTATTAACGGCAATTATCATAAAGTATCCGAAGAAACCAGGATACGCATAGAAAATATCATAAAAGAAACGAATTATCAGCCCAGCGTTGCCGCCAGATCCTTAGCCGGCACCCAGAACCGCATGGTAGGGCTCGTGGTTCCCTATATCAGTTCACATGAGGAATTTACCTTAAGTCCTTATTATACCTACGTGATCTCCGCATTGGAGCGATATGTCAGAAATAAGGATTATTATCTGCTGCTCCGCTGTGTTCCCGACGTTCACAGCATCCTGCCCTTCCTGTCGGCCTGGAATGTTGACGGAGCCATATTCATCGGCGTATTGGGCCGGGATGTAGCCGAGATCCAAAAAGGACTCAAAGCTCCGGCTGTTTTTCTCGATACCTATACCGATGAAAAAGTCGTAAATATCGGCATCGACGATTACAGAGGCGGATATCTCGCCGCCAGGTACCTGATCGGAAAGGGACACCGCAAGATAGCTTTTGCATCCCCGGATCCGGGAGTCGGCGGTGTTATCGCAGAACGATTCAAAGGCTTCTGTGATGCCTGCACTGAAGCCGGTGTTGAGTTTTCCCCGGCTGATGTATTCAGGACCGATACGGTTTATTACAATGCCATCGCCGTGGGTCAGGACATAGCTCTTTCGGGCAGAGGCTATACAGCTATCGCAGCAATGGCCGATATCGTAGCCATGGGCATCATGGAAGGTGTCAGACAATGCGGATTCAGGATTCCCGACGATCTGTCGGTCATCGGCTTCGATAATATCAACGAAGGAGCTTATACTACTCCGAAGCTTACGACTGTCGGTCAGGATATGAGGGAAAAAGCACAGCTTGCGGGCAAGTATCTGTTTGAAATGATCGAAACCACAACAGAACCCGAAGTAAACGAGAAGCTTCCGGTACGTATCATGGAACGCGAATCCGTTGCCCCTCCCCGCCGCTGAAGCCATGTAAGTCCAGCATAAACACATATTGATTTGTTTTCACCTGTCAGAACAACCATAAGAAATATTATCATGCTTACGTGTAATGCTGATAAATATTCCTCGTGTAAATCTTTGTGTATATAAGCATTTATTAAATAACCGTTAATCGATTAACGGTTATTTTTTATTTCAATCAACCTGTTTTTTAGGGCATTTTCAACAAATTCAGAACCAATGCAAGTCGATTTTTGAAAATATTTATAAATTTCCTATTGACACCCGGAAGTTTATATGTTAACTTCTAGTAAAGCGGTTAACCTTAAATTACTTGCGCAAGTAAATTAAATCGCATAATAACTTTCAAAAACTATATTTTCAGCGTCGTTCAGCGTTAAACCTAACCATATAAACGCAAATGATTGATCGGCGCATGTACGGAGGTAAAATTCTATGAAAAAAATTATGGCACTGATCATGGCGATCGTATTGATGATGTCAGTAACAGCTTGTTCCTCAAGCGAGAGCCCCTCAAGCAACGGAACTTCCACCGAAGCCAAGGCTGCTTCCACCGAGGGCGGCGCACAGTCAACCGGTACTCAGGATGTTACATTAAAGATCTGGGTTCCCGAAGAAGCAATTGAAGATACCGACAAAATGGTAAAAGAATTTGACAGGATCCATGATGAATTCAATATCACTTATGAGATCGCTGTTGTCGGTATTGACGAAGCACCCGCACAGGTTGAGACAGATGCCGATATCGCAGCTGACATCTTCTATGTTCCCAGCGGCGGCGTTGCCGATATGGTAGGCAAGGGCCTTCTCCTTCCTCTTGTAAAGGATTATGACACTATTGAGAAAGACCTTCCCGAAAGCGCCCTGACAGCAGTAACCATCAACGGACTTCACTATGCGGTTCCCTTCTCTCCCAATACATATTTCCTGTATTATAACAAGGAACTGTTTACAGAAGATGAGATTAAGAACCTTGATACAATGATGGCTAAGGATCTCGGTGAGGGCAAGTGGAATTTCAGTACCCAGATCACCAATTCCTGGTATGCCGAGAGCTTCTTCTTCGCAAGCGGATGTACCCTCTTCGGTGCTGACGGAAGGGATGCATCAAGCTGTACCTTTAACGACGCTCAGGGACTCGCAGCCGGCAATTACATGATCGACCTGGCTAAAAATCCCAAATATCTTGAGGATGCAGACGGCGTAGGCGGCAGCGCATTCAAGGAAGGAACCCTTGGTGCGGTTACAAGCGGTGCATGGAGCGCTCCCGAATTCAAAGAAGCACTCGGTGACAAGCTCGGTGCCGCAGCACTTCCTACAATTACGATCAACGGAAGCGAAACACAGCTTTCCAACTTCGTAGATTTCAAGACTATCGCAGTTAAGTCGAATACCGCATATCCTTTATGCGCACAGCAGCTCGCAGTTTATTTCGCAAATGCGGATGCGGCACTTACTCGTTTCACCAACGAAGGCGATGTTCCGATCCTTATGTCACTTGCCGAAAGCGACGCTATCAAGAATGATTATGTTGCAAGCGCATTGAACGATCAGGCCGCATTTGCGACCAACCAGCCCAGCATTCCCCAGATGGGAAGCTATTGGGATCCCATGAAGGCCTTCGGTGACGGCGTTTATTACGGCGAGATCACCAAAGATAACCTTCAGTCCAGCCTTGATGCACTCGTAAGCAACATAACCGGTACATTAACGAACTAAAACACACATTACAGTC
>JAGCZE010000326.1 GCA_017960415.1 Lachnospiraceae bacterium | reverse complement strand
GGATAGGCGGATTCTGTATCGGCTTTTTCCGTTATCACAAGCCGGTACTCCCATTCCGCATTTCTTCCAGAGTCGATCCGCAGCCGGTAGGTTCCGTTTTTGAGACGGCTCAAAAGCTCGACGGACAGACAAATGATGCCGCCCTGAGTGATCATATCACCGGAAGCGCCGATACGGAGCCTGTCTTCGATCGTTTCGTTGTCGGAAGCGTACCTGTCGAGGTATATTTCGGGAGTGATACTTTCCAGACGATAGTCGTAGAATAAAAATGCCCGGGGAGACTCTTTACAGAATATTATATACGGAGCGTCCAATAGATCATCATTATCTGAAATGAGTCCGGGATAATGGGCATCGGTACTGCACGGGAGGCCCGGATCATCATTCTGCAGCCTTGGCCAGATGCTTCTGTAAACATAATTATCAGGGAGAACTTCAAGGTTGTAATATGAAGTTCTGTGGCCGGGAAAGAGCATATATGCAGCAAAGCCGAGGATAAGGCAGATAGCGGCAACGGCTGTAAGTACAAACATTTTTTTCGCGGTTACGCCGGTGGAGACTCCCGGCTGTTGTGTAGTGTTGCAGTTCGCATCTGCCGGTTCGTTTGTATCTCCTGCGTCTGCGTGAATGGCCGTTTTAAGGGCGGTTAGCATTTCACCGGCGGACTGGAAACGTTCCTTGGGGTCGAACATGGTCGCCTTGTCGGTAAAGGCCTTCAGGCGTTTTCGTATTCCGGCGGAAAGAGCACTTTTCTCGCATATTTGCGAACACACTATTCCTGTAGAATAAAGGTCGGTCCGACAGTCAGTCTGGCTGTAGCCGAACTGCTCCGGTGCAGCATAACCGACAGTGCCCAACAGTCTGGTATCGGACAGACCGGGCTCGTCGTGCCATTCGCGAACAGCGTCAAAATCAAGCAGCTTCAGCCTGAAATCGGGAGTAATGATTATATTTTCGGGTTTTATATCACGGTGTATCAGGGGCGGGTTCAGGTTATGAAGGGCGCGGAGCGCTTCAATCAGCTGCTTCATCAGTGAGCAGGCCTCTTCTTCGGAAAATGTGGTTTCATTTAACAGCAGGCTCAGTTCTTTTCCTTCGATAAATTCTTCGATCACGTACGGGATGCCGTCTTCTTCGTAAATTTCCGTTATCTTCGGCAGATAAGGGGAATCGATGTTTCGGATCCGCTTTATTGGCTGCAGGGCAGTCGGGTCAAGGATCTTTTTCAGGATCACGGGATGATCCGAGCTGTCAAGCGCTATATAAACGCTTGAACGCGCATGCTCTGAAAGAGTGGTAATGATCTTGAATCCGGGTTTCATCGGGGATGGCTCCTGTTATGTCATAATAGTTGTGGGTTAAGCTGTATTGTATTATTTGCGAGGAACTTGCGATCAACGGAGTATCGTCCGTACCTGCGCGGATGTATAGCTTATATAGTCAGGGTCGGGCGTGAAAGCCTCACTGATCCCTTCGGTAATAAGGATCTCATTTTGATCCGTGATGATAATAAAATCAAACTCGGGATTGTTTCGCCAATATTCGGCTGCGGCATCGCTGCCCATGACGAACAGGGCTGTGGATAGGCCGTCACACAGGAAAGAATCCTTTGCGACTATGGTGACGGAAAGGATTCCGTTATCGACCGGATATCCGGTGGATGGATCGATGATATGGCAGTAGTGCTTTCCGTTCTCTTCAAAATACCGCTCATAACCGCCCGAGGTTACTACGGACAGGTCGGACACCCTGAGTACACCGGCGTAGGAAGGATATGTGGGTTTGGTGGAGGTATCGGTGTTATCTTCGGGTCGGGATGAAGAGCCGGAAGAATTATCTGCTGCGGGATAAGGTGCCGCGATCGCGATATTCCAGTCACTGCCGTCGGGCTTTGTTCCGATGGTTTTTATATTCCCGCCAAGGCTGATGACAGCACTTTTTATGTCTTTTTCCGTTAGAAGTTCAGCTATCTTTTCGGCGGTATATCCCTTGGCTACGGCACCGAGGTCGATCATCATATTATCATCGGTTGTGACGGAGAAAACCGGGGACTGTATTTGGCCGGCCTGTTCCGGACCGGACGATAACAGGATGCGACGATAATTTACATTTTCCAACAACTCCGAAATTTCCTGCGATGAGGGGACTCGGTACACACCTGTAGTAAATCCCCAGGCACGCACCAGGGGGTAAACCGAAATGTCGAGATTACCGTTTGTTTTTTTGCACAGATACAATGCAGATTCCAACAGTAAGACAGTTTGTTTATCTATCGTGACATCAGTGCCGTGAGAGTTGTTGATCTTATAGATTATGCTGTCTTCGTTTGTTACGGAAAGCTTATTATCCAGAGATGTGACCAGGTCACGCGCTTCCTCAAGCGGAGAACTTCCGGTTACGAAGATATCTTCATTTCCGTAGGCTGTAATACTCATGGCAGTATCCATTGCAAAGAAGGTCAGCTTATGAGGATTGGCGACGGATGTATCATTTGCGACACGCGTACAAGAAGACGATAATATAATAATAAGCAAACTAAGCGGCAAAACGGCGAATCTGCATAGTGTCGACAATAATACGGCGAATGGGCTGCGTGTTTTTTTCATGAAACGAGGATCCTTTTTCTGTAATGCTTATATATTAATATTATGCTCTTTATTGAAGTTTATCATAATTATTCATCAACATAAATCGGAACAAATGTTCGAAATACTATGGACAAATGATCATGATTATGGTATAGTAGACTGACATTCAGATATGATGACACGATGGTCCGAAAGACGCTAAAATTAATATATGCGAAGAAAAACTGTCTGTGGAACAGTCTGGTAACAGGGGGATAGGATGAGCGAGAATTATAGAATTCCTGTTGCTTTACTTTTACAGCAAAGAGGTGGATTTAGATTTCAATGGTAGCAGGATAACGCGGTATGGACTGTATGCAATTGTCCGTCGCTATCGCAAGTTTCTTCGGCGAAATACCACAAATGTCTTCGATGGTAAGCCTCAAAACACTAAAACGAAAAACCTCAAAATACTAAAACAAAAAACCTCAAAATAGCAAAACGAAAGTTGCGAAAACGCTGATTATACGCTAAAATATCTGGGGGGGGGTGAGTGCCGTGAAAGAGTACAGAAAAAGAATAATTGACGATTTACTCGAATTAAATATGGAGGCATTTGGAGCCACTTGGATACGGGGACCAAAAGGTTGCGGAAAAACGACAACTGCAAAGCAAAAAGCCAGGTCTGTTGTTGAATTCCAGGACGAGGAAAAGCGAGATAATCTTTTGACGATAGCGAATATCGCGCCCTCCAAATTACTGATCGGAGACAAGCCAATTCTGTTTGATGAATGGCAGGATGCACCGAAACTTTTCGGCGCGATCAGGAAGGATGTTGACGATACCGGAGAAAAAGGGTGTTATATACTGACGGGATCATCATCAAAAGAGGTTAAGACACCTCATACAGGAACGCTCAGGATCAGTCGCTTGAAAATGTATCCGATGAGTCTTTATGAGAGCGGGGATTCAAACGGTTCCATTTCTTTGCTCAGGCTGTTTGACGCCCCGGATTCATTCGACGGCTGCCATTCTGATATGAGTATAGATGATATTATTTTTTCAATCTGTCGCGGAGGCTGGCCGGGTTCTCTTAATACTAAGACAGAAAGAGCAAAACTCTTGGTTGCTAAAGATATTTATAAGCAAACATATTCGACAGATATTTCGAATATAGACAGTGTAAAACGTAATCCGCAGATAACCATGGATATCTTGAAATCATACAGTAGGAATCTGTGTACTTTTGCGGCTGCAAAAACAATCCTGTCAGATGTTAAGGCAAATAATACGGTTTCAGATACGACCTTGTATGACTATATAAATGCACTTACCGAATTGTATATTATCGACGATATAGATGCCTGGTGTCCCTCTATACGTTCAAAGACAGTCGTAAGATCCGGTAAGAAACGAAACTTCATAGATCCGTCAATCGCCGTTGCAGCACTGGGGTTGTCTCCGGATTACTTTAATAAAGATTTTAAAACGCTTGGCTTCCTGTTTGAATCACTGTGTATTCGTGACCTGAAAGTGTATTCGTCTGCATACGATGGTTATATGTCTTACTATCATGACAGATATGGTCTTGAAGCTGATGGCG
>JAGCZE010000325.1 GCA_017960415.1 Lachnospiraceae bacterium | reverse complement strand
CGCGGAGACGACTATGGAGACTACGGCCGTTACTTCCGAGGCGACCGAAGCGGAGACTGAACCCGCCGAGACGGTCCACGAAGGCCCGTATGATATCTCAGAGATAACCACGAGAAGAGGCGTGGCATGGGTCAATGACAACCCCGATCTCGCAGCCCTTGTCCGAAAATATAAATACGGTTACGACAGCACCGGAAGTTATCTCGTGGCGACTGACGACGATATCGTTGTGGTCTATAACGAGAACAGGACAGAGGTCGACGGAGTCACACCCGTAGACCAGTACACGACTTATGATATTGCCTCCTGCAGTAAGCTGTTCACCGCGGTGTGTATATTCCAGCTCGTCGAGGAAGGCCGCATGTCCCTTGACGATACTCTCGATATGTATTTTCCGGAGTACGAGCTCGGTTCCCAGATCACGATCTACAACATGCTTCACATGAGATCGGGTATCGCTGACTATGTTAATGAACCGGAACTTTTCTGGATGCATGACGAGGAGCTGCCTCCTATAGAGGAGATCGAAGACCCGGCGGAATTCTTCGAGTTATATTTCCCTGACGGTTTCTTCTCGGGTGAGATGACGGAGGAGGAATTCCTGGAGCACCTTTACCAGGCCGATCTCGTGTTCGAGCCCGGAAGTCAGTTTGCATACAGCAACACTAACTACAGACTCCTGGCCTTTATAGTGGAGCACGTCACGGGAATGAGATTCTGCGACTATCTTCAGGAGAATATCTTTGATGTATGCGGTATGGATCACACCACTTCAATGATCCCCGGTGATGAGACGAGTCTTCCCGAGGACTTCGAGATGCTGCAGGAACTGGGAGTGGTTGACGAGAACGGCCATACCGTTATGCCTGACTTCGGAGACGGCGGAATCCATACCTGCACGGCTGACCTTCTTGCCTTTGACCGCGCTCTTTTCACGGGCCGGCTCGTCAGCGAAGAGTCTTTCGAGGAGATGAATAACATGATAGAAGGATACGGCTGCGGTCTCATGCCTTACGAGGGAGCACTCGGCGTCTATCACTCCGGCGGCGCCTACACATACATAACGATGAACATTATCCGTCCGAGTGATACGTTCGGGCATGTGTATGTGATCAGTATGATGAGAGCATAACGGGAGCTTGAATGAAATTTCAGACACAGTCCTCGCCGACTTCGTCGGCTGCGTAGGACATTGCAAATTTCATTCTGCGCTCTGCAACAACTTCGAACAGTGACCATAATTGTGGACCAAACATCAGCTGTATTGTGTCCGCAATTATATGAAAAACATAAAAGTGGACACCAAATGCCTTTGTTTGGTGTCCTTTTTATGGTCAGCGCCTGCGGAGACTCGCGACGGCACAATTTTCCGCCACGAAAACGCGTTTTTTTGTCCGTATCTGCGTGAATCACGCAAATACGGACACGAGATCGCCGAAAATATGTCGGTTTATTGTGCCGTCGCGGGCATGTGTGATTCGCTGTACGCTGTGCCCCCATTTCATCCGTGGCACACTATGTGGACACGAAAAGCCTCTTTTATGGTCAACATTGATGTGAATCACATCAACACGGACCATAATAACATGGTTGCGTGTCCAAAAAGTGTGCCACAGCAAAGAAACGATAATGAGGTTTTTTCTGCATCCGGAAGGTATAATATAAACATTACATGAAGGCCACTGACATCGACATGGAGAGCATGATCAGGTTCTGTAATGAGCGAAATAGATACGACATCAGAATACAGTTATGAAGGCATCTGGCGGGAACCGGATGGAGACGAGATCAAACTGGTCTCCCGGTCAGTGAAGGCTGTTTATGAAGAAAAGAGACCTTTGATCCGGGCTGCCATTTTTGCGGCCGCGTTTTTTACTATGATCTTTTTCCTGATCATCATTTGGGGAGGGATAAATGATCAGACAGAAGTGTGGCTGGCCTTTATGGCTCTCCCTGTCGTTATATCTGTATTCTATCTGGTCGTTACGTATCCAAGGCTTTCTTTCAAACTCAGAAATTCTGAAAATGGGAGATTCCTGGTAACAGACACCAGGGTTATTGCCAGGGAGCAGAATGAGGTGCGGTATAGAGGAGGTAGAAACTACTCATACAATATAAAAGTCAATGTAGTGCTGTCTAGAGAGGGCGGCGAAAATGATTACAGGACCTTCATAATAAGTGCGTCTGATTATAGAAGAACATCCATTGGAGATCCCGGGATCCTGGTTCGGTACGACACGGAACTTGACGGCCGTCCGTTTCTGTCCGTAGATCATTATCTGGCAGGGTGATAAGGGAATAATCGCTATATAATGTTGCCCTTGATATATGTTAAAATCCAGATGTAAGCGGCAGGCCTGATCGTAAAGTAGACGGGGTATTATATATGGCTTATCAGGAACTTCTACCAGAACACATCCCGAATGGACAGAACATAGATAAGAGCAAGCTCGGGGCTGTCAATTCGCAGATCAGCAAACTCCCCAAAAAGGCGGCGGCGATATATATCGGCACACTGGTGGTCATCGCCGGTCTTTCAGCGGTCTTCGCTCTTGCCGTGGGAGGAGCCCTTGGATATGTGCTTGCTGCTTTAATGTGGATACTCTACCCGGCGCTGACTGCGGTGATGACAAGGATCTCGTACGGTGGAGTCAAGAAGAGCCTGCGTGAAGTTGGTCTTTCAGACGATGACCTTAATGCCGCGCTCCGAAACAGGAAAGAGGACAAACGTGCCTGGGGCGAACCTTTCACGATGCCCGTAAAGCACCGTTTTATCTGCCGAAAATGCAAGAAACAGTCTGATTGGTTCAGCACGCCTTTTTCGTCCTGCACGCGTGATACGATGATCAAGAAACTTGAGGATTTCAAGTACAGGACGGATGTGAAAAAGAAGTTTTACGAGAACAAGCGCGGCCTGGCCAGATATTCGCTCGAGCGCAAGTGCCCCAGCTGCGGAAAGATGCAGAAAAAGAAACAGCCCGGATTTGTCCTGTTTGGCATAGTTGCTGCATGCTTTGCACTTCCCCCGATCATCGAATACCTGGTGGTCCTCGCCGAATATCATGAGGATCTGAAGAGTCCGCGGATGGCTGCGGATCCCGATTTCGCTCAGAAGATATATGAGCACAACATTCAGCAGTTCTTCGGAGGTTTCTGGGAATTTGTCATAGCCTTCGTCATCGTAGCTGTAGTGTGGGTGACGATCATCCTGATCCGCAGGAAAAAATATGCAAAGCGCAAGCCCGAATATTCTTACGATCCGGAGTGGCTCGAAAAAACTGGTGACTAATATGATGAAAATACATTATAGCGTAGATAAAGAAGAGATACTTGAATTTCTTGCTGAAGGCAATCTCGAAGCGGATTTTTGGGGGTATTTATGGTTTGACTTTGATGGTGTAATTGTTGCGGAAACACCTACTACATATCATTGGCCGCGCGGATATGAACCCGAAGATGTTAATGGATGGCGTGTATTACTGAGATCAATTAAGAATTTGAAAATCGGAGAGAACTACAAGGTGATTTTTTGCGGAGCCAATCGGTTGTCTTTGGATTTTGAAGTGCTTGATGAGAATATAATGCAGATTAAACATTATCATGATAATGATCTGTTATGGCGAAAGGAATACGGACGATCTGAT
>JAGCZE010000324.1 GCA_017960415.1 Lachnospiraceae bacterium | reverse complement strand
TCATATTCGGTGCATGCGGGCGTAAATTCCATGATCGCTTCGGCCTTGCTGTTAATCCCCAGACTTCCCAGCGCCTGACCTCTGTTCGTGTAAAAAGCCCACATCGGAATGCCGTCTTCTCCGGTAAGTCCGGGTAAAAAACCTGAAAACGGCACCTGCTTATCATAATCCTCTATCGTAAATCCATTATCATCAACTCTGTAGTTATCCACTTGTATCCTCCCTGCCACAACGCTCGTTCAGCCTCACGCTGCTATATAGTGCCGTTTTATATTTACATTAAAATATTACTCATTCGGTTACAGCTGCTATCTCCGGGCTCTGGTATACCCTTACATAATCGATCTCCATTGTCTGCGGCCAGATATCCTCATCAACACCCATGGCTCCGCCCCAGTCACCGCCGACCGCGATATTCAAAAGCAGATGGAATCGCTTGTCAAACGGCCATTCCTTATATGTAGGTGTACTCTTGTATTTTGTGGGCTCGTATGTATATGTCTTTTCGCCGTCGGTATAGAAAATGATCTTGTCCGGCAGCCATTCTATTTCGTAAATATGAAAGTCATCGCTGACATTCTCATATCTTTTTGTCGCTGTTTTCTGTGTTCCTATCGAATGATAGTAGGACTCGGTATGTATCGAATAATGGATCACGTCCTGGTCATATCCCACATGTTCCATGATATCGATCTCTCCCGATGCAGGCCATCCGCCGTATTTCCAGTCTGTTGGAAGCATCCAGATCGCAGGCCAGGTTCCTTTGCCCTTCGGGAGTTTGGCACGAATCTCAAATTTTCCGTACAGCCAGTCGCCTTTTCCTCTGGAAACAAGCCTGGTTGACGTATATTTCGCACCTTCCTTCTGCTCTTTTCTTGCTGTAATGGTCAATATCCCGTCATGAACCTCGGCATTGTCGCCTCTGGTATAATACTGGAGCTCATTGTTTCCCCAGCCGCTGGCACCTGTGTCGTAATCCCATTTTGTATCATCTGGACGGCCCTCATAATCAAATTCGTCCGACCAGACCAGCTCATAAGTCAGATTCTCGTAATCATACTCATAGCCCTTTGCCTTGATCTGGTCCTCAGGTATCACATTGATCGTAGCAGGATCTACATACGCCTGGGATACTTCACTGCCTACCCTGAATTTCGACTTCTCATTTTCGCTCATCACACTTCCCGCCCCTTCATCCGATCGATCGTTGTCGTTTTCCGTAATCCCTGTAGTTTCGGTATTTTCCGTATTGTTTTCTCCGTTTAGGGCTTCTTTTTTACACCCGACGCATTGCAATATCAGAATTGTTATCGTCAATATAAGTAATGCAATTCTTCTTGATCCGATCTGTCCGTTTTTGTGACCGGTCGTCTTATCTATTCTCATAATCCACCCTCTTAAATCTTCATCAAACCGTTTTATTCTCCGGTAATTCCCGTATTTTCGATACCTTCGATAAACTTCTTCTGGACAAATGAGTACAGCAGAAGCAACGGTGCTATTGAAATGAAAGTCGCTGCCATCTTGTATGCTTCGTTCAGTTTGAAAGCAGATCCCGAACTTGAAACCGCGCTTTCAAACTCGCTGTCGAACAGTGCCAGCTTCGAGGGAAGCAGCTGCAGTCCGCTTCGAAGCAGTGTTCCCGTCACATAGGTTTCATTCCAGTTCCAGACGAAGGCAAAAAGGAATACAACCAGAACTGTACTGAAGCTGAGTCTCATTCCGATATGCCAGAACACCCTGAAGGCTCCGGCACCGTCGATCATGGCTGCCTCATCCAGCGATTTCGGGATCAGATTGAAGAAGTTCTGGAAGATCAGGATCAGTATCGTTGAATTCACTCCCTGTCCGAGGAGAGCCATCATCAGCTGCGGATAAGGTGTACCGATCAATGTAAATTTAAGGGCTTCCTGTGCCGTAACAAACATCATGAGTCTCGGTATCATCAGGACCGATGTGGGAACTACGAAGCACAGAAGGATCATTATGAACCAGAATTTCTTTCCCGAGAATTCATATCTCGAAAGGGCAAACCCCGTAAGTGCCGCGCATAAAGTCTGCGCCACAGCCAGAATTCCGGAGAATAAAAGTGAGTTCTTCAGTGTTTCCTTCAGGTTCAATACCTTGACCGCAACACTCAGATTGTTCAGCGAAAGACTTCTCGGAACCCAGTCCACCATCGGGTCGATAATGTCATCGGGTGTCATAAATGTCTTCGATATTATCCTGAAAATCGGCTCAAGAAAGACGAAGCTCACACATATCAACAGCAGGTAGAACACAAACCGGCTGCTCTTCTGCGTAACCGTCTTCTTGTTGAAATTCAACTTCTTCATAGATCTTTCCTCATTCGGTAAACTACATCGATCACGGATCAAAAAAGCGTTAACAAAGGGCTTTTCCGTTATCAATAATGCTTTATCTTACTCTTTCTTTCCCTGAATATCAGGAACGCAACACCCATCAACAGCAGAACGATCAGGGTATAAACCCAGGCGTAGGTCGCCGCGAACCCGAGTCCTCCGCTGGTATTTCCCATATAGGTTACGATCAGCGAATAAACAGGGTTGATATCGTAGGTTCCGAGCTGTGCAATCGTAAAAATCGTAATGATCAGTGCAATGGGTCTGATGATCGGAAGTGTGATCTTCCATAGTATCTGCCAGCTGTTGGCCGAATCGATCCTTGCCGCTTCATACAGGCTCGGATTGATCTTCTGCAGTCCGTTTATGAACAAAACTATCGGAATTCCCGTAAACCAGAGGATCGTCGACAGTTCGGAAAAGACATCTGTCATCAGACTGGCGGCACTTTTCGAGTAGCTCGCTATCATCTGGATGATGAAGATATCCGAGTAGCTTTCTCCCGCAAACAGCTGCATGTCACTTACTTTTGTATCAAGGAGCTTTGCCATGACCGGCCCCGACATTATGATAACAGGCAGGAAATAGATGGTTCTGAAGAAACCTTTCAGCTTCACGATATGTTCGAGGATATAGGCGATGATGAACGAAACGACCACAACCACAAAAGTATAGGGAATGATCATTTTCAGATACCCGCCCAGTGCCGGAACAAATTCCGTATTTTTGAAAAATGCGGTTATGTAATTTGAGATTCCGGCCCAGGATATCTCATAGCCAAGGATCGTAGAATTTACATTCGTAAAACTCAAATAGATCGTAGCTATGAACGGAAATGCCGTAAATATCGTAAATCCCAGTATCCAGGGCAGCATGAACAGATATCCGTTTCTGTTCTGCCTGTGCTTCCATGTCTTCATTTTCTTCATGGATCTTTCTCCTCATGTCAGGTGTCATAACAAACAACGCCGTGTGGTTTCTTACAGATCACTTCAATACAGCAGCGCTGAGTGCGTCAACCGTATTTCCTTCATAAACTATCTTCTCGTCGGTATAATTGATAACAACCTTTAAGGTACTTCCGTTTTTCTCGTAGGTATTTACTATCACACCGCTTTCTTCAACCTCGCGTCCGGTCCAGTCATATCCGCCGGTTTGTGATAAGATATCGTTTACTGCTTTATAAACAGTCGAAGTAAGCTTTCTGTACTGTTCAAATTCGGTCGAATACATATCTGCCGAAGCCGTATCCGAAAGAAGGTACGAAGGTTCTTTCGTATAAATGAACGAAGGCGAGATATTGTAATCGATCATTCTTAAGATATCCTTCTGTGTATAGAAGGAAAAGTTCGAGTACGGCCCGTATACTTCCATTGTTCCGTGCAGAACCATCTGCAGGAAAGGTACCGTATCCGTTTCAAAAACATACTGTGAGGTTCCCACCGGAGCCTGAAGATATCTGTCCGTATAAGCCCAGAGATACTTGTTCGGGTTCTCCATATTGATCTTCAGTCCGTCACCTGAGGCCGCTGCCTCTGCCACTGCTGCCCCGATCATCTCCTTTGCGGCGGTAAGTGTTGTAACCGCTCCGTTCCTGTCAAAGGTTCCGGTAAGTGTATCGGATGCCCCGGTGATCGTAAGCGAATCACTGTATTCTGCGGCCTTTTCCGCGACTTTTTTTATCCATTCCGCGGTTTTTGACGGAAGCGCATATCCCATAAATTCCACCGGACAATTCTCCGGAAGAACTGCATCATGATCTACTTCAAGATACCAGGTATTGACATGCTTTGCCGCATTTGTGTAATAGCTGAGCATCTTTTTGTTGATCGTAACGAAATCCCTTGAATAGGAAATATCGATCCCCTCTTCGGAATAATCCCGGAAAAGCTGCTTAAAATCCGATTTATTTCCGATCTTCGAAGTGTAATTGAACGCTGCAGGCTTCGCAAGCGTCTCAGCTTTCTTCTGCCACCCGATCAGTCCGGAATTGATATTGGTGATCCCGTCGGCTTTCAGTGCCTCCAGGATCTCTCTTACTCCGTCCGTATCGGTCGTAACAACCTGTTCGGTACCAACTACGCTTTTCTTGACATCCGACATCAGGATATCCGCCCGAAGCGGTATATCGCCGGTCTGTGTATTATCGACACTCAATATCCCCTCATCGATCAGATGCTCACGGTAAGCAAGTGCCATTCCCGTGTAATCGGCCTTATATCCGGTAGTTCCGTCTCCCGCAAGGAATCTGTAGGTCATTCTGACATCAAATACGTTCGGATCCTTCATAAGTGTGAAATAACCGGAACCCTGATTGTTGTAAACCTGATAGTAAGTCGTATTGTATTCGAATCTCGGATATGCCCAGGTATATTTAACCTTCTTGGTCTCTTCGGGATTGACGATGATGCTCATATACTCATCGCCGCTCTCTGCCCAGGCTACAAACGCGGCCTGCGCGTCACCGTGCGCGATCCCGAATA
>JAGCZE010000323.1 GCA_017960415.1 Lachnospiraceae bacterium | reverse complement strand
CTCACGGTATTTATCCTCATAGCCGCCGAACGCGGGAGAGCGGTAGCTTTTCATGAAGCGGTTAATGAATTCCGCCGCGAGACGGTTTCTGATGTCCTTCTGCGGAGCGGTAAATATCGAGCCTGCGATGTTTTTGATCTCTTCGGGGAAGCCGCCTTCGGGCGTCAGGATATTGAATCCGATCCCGAGGATCACGTATTCGGCGGTGTAGCTCTCGAGGCTGAAGGATGCCTCTGTGAGTATCCCGCTGACCTTTTTTCCTTCGATGAAGATATCGTTTACCCACTTTATCATCGCCTTACGGTCGCTGACGGCCTCTATCGCCTCGCACGCAGCCACTGCGGCGAGAGTGGTAATCTTTATCGTCTGATCGGCCGGGAGCGAAGAGGGGCGCAGCAGGAGGCTTAAGTATAGTCCCGTGCCCGAAGGCGAGTAGAAGGACCTTCCGAGTCTTCCGCGTCCTGCGGTCTGTGAGCCCGCGACAGCTGCAAAGCTTTCGGGAGTGCCCGAAAGAGCTGCCTCACGCACACGTATGTTGGTCGAGTCGGTGACTGTGTAGACATTAATCGCATTGTCTGCGAGGGAAGCGTCGAGGTATTTCCTTATCCCGTTTTCTGAAAGCACATCCGCGTCAGAGACGAGACGGTAGCCTCTGTTCGGGACAGCATCGATATTGCAGCCGTCCGTGCGCAGCGCGTTCACTGCCTTCCATACAGCGGTCCGCGAGATATCAAGCTTCGCCGCGATCTCTTCGCCGGAGAGATATTCCCCGGTATTATGCTCAAAAAGTTCGAGTAGTTTTTCTTTTGTATTCATAAGTATTTATCCGGATAAATGATTGGTTGTTGATCAGTACCGAAGGAAAGTATAACACATGGAAACGGATTGTCAACCATATTGTTTGATGATGGTTAACAATTATCGGGGCAAAAGGGAATATAGTTTACTGTCAGGAGCTGCAAAGAGGTTATAAACTTGCTATATAATATGAAATATGATAATATGATCGCACAAAGCGTAGCTGAGTACATGAAAACATGACATACGCACAATAATCCACAAACAGGAAATACAGTAAGAAAGGTGGACATCATATGAAGAAGAAACTTTTATCGATCTTATTATGCCTGGCCATGGTATTTACCATCGTTGGGACGATCGCTCCGACGGGAGCCGAGGCAGCGACAGTGAAGCTGAATAAGAAGAAGGTCACGATCTATGTGGGCGATACCTGTCAGCTGACGCTGAAGAACGCGAAGGGCGACATAACCTGGAAGACCTCAAAGAAAGCTGTTGCGACCGTAAAGGACGGCACTGTGACCGCTAAGAAGGCCGGCAAGGCTACGATTTCCGCGAAGTATAACGGAAAGACCTATAAGTGCAAGGTTACCGTAAAGAAGCGTGTGATCACCGAGTGCGAGAACGCTTTTGCTGCGGTAGAGAACATGAAGATCGGCTGGAACCTGGGCAATTATTTTGACGCGAACGGCAACTGGGTTCAGGGCGATACTCCCGAGGATTACATGACCTGCTGGGGCAATCCTATTGTCGATGAGAGCCTGTTCAAAAAGCTCAAGGAGATGGGCATCGGCGCGGTAAGAGTTCCCGTGACCTGGGTAAATCATTTTGACGAGAACGGCAATATCGATCCCGCGTGGATGGCAAGGGTAAAGGAAGTCGTAGACTGGGTGCTTGCGAATGACATGTACTGCATCATCAACGTCCATCACGACACCGGTGCGGCAGAGGACTCGATGGACAGATGGCTGTACGCTTCGGAAAATAACTTCAATAAGAACCATCAGCTATTCTCGGCACTCTGGGCGCAGATAGCGGATGAATTCAAGTATTTCGGTGAAAAACTCGTTTTCGAGGGCTTCAACGAAATGCTCGATGAGGACAGTAACTGGGGTGAGTGTACAATGGACGCTGCCCGGGCGATCAACGAATACAACCAGCGCTTTGTTGACACTGTTCGAAAAGCAGGCGGATACAATGCGACCAGAAACCTGATCTGCACCACCTATGCTGCGGGTAATTTTGAAAATGCCGTGTATTTCTATTCGGCTCCCACTGATACCGTAAAGGATCATATCATCGGCCAGATCCATTTTTATGAGCCTTATGAGCTGACTATGAATGAATCCGGCGGTACTATAAAGAAATTCACTAAGGAAGGCGAGGAACTCGTTGATTCTATCATAGATTTCGCGGGAGAAGCATTCACTACCAGAGGCAACGAAAGAACACCGATACCGTGGATCATAGGTGACTTTTCAATCACTAACAGGAATAATGATTCCGCCCGTACCAAGTGGTTTGCAAGAGTTATAACCGACGCGAAGCGCTGGGGCGCGACCTGCTTCATCTGGGACAACGGAGATCCTGAGGGTATGGGATTTGTTGACAGAGTCGGAACCAATGATCCGTATGCGGACATCATCAAAGCGTGCGTGGAAGCAGCTAATGCACCTGCAGAATAAAAGAACAAGGCGTGGCTTAAAGCCACGCCTTTTATCATTTCACGTATTCAGAGTAACCCTTTCCGGTATATTTCTTAAAGCACCGTCCGAAGTAGTTTGGATCGGGTATTCCGACAGCCGCGGAAGCCTTGTACATCTTCACATTATTTTCGGCCAGTTCGATGGCCTTCTTCATGCGGCACTCGGTCAGGTATTCAAGGAAATTGCGCCCCGTTTCCTGCTTGAACTTGCGGGAAAGGTAGCTCGAGCTGAAACCGAACTGCTGGGCTACTGAGGTCAGATTCACGCAGGAATCCGTGTAATTGGCCTCGATGTAGCGCATGATCTGCTCGCTGACAGAGGCTTCCTCATCGGCTGAATCCTCCTGAGGAATAGCCGAGCCGAACACAAGAGAACTGCTGCGGTCGCCGAGACGCGCGTCAAGACGTGCCTTGGCGCGGAGCAGGGTTTCGGTGACTTCGGTGCGCACCAGGGGCTTGAGCATATAATCAAAGACCGGAAGGCTCACGCATTTGCGCGCGTACTCGAACTGGTCGAACGCGGTCATGATTATGATGATCAGCTCGGGATAGTTCTTTGTCGCAACCTCCGTGAACTCGATACCGTTCATGAAAGGCATCGAAATGTCGACAAACGCGATATCCGGGCGCATGTCATCTATGACATTGATCGCCTCGATACCGCTGGCCGCTTCCCCCACGACCTCCATGTCGAGCGACGCCCAGTCGATCGAAGAAAGCATCAGCTTTCTGACCGGCAGCTCGTCGTCAATCAGCATAACTCTGTACATTACTTTATCCCCCTGTTTTTATCACGAATTCAACCTCGGTAAACTCGCCCTGTTCACTTCTGATATTAACCACATCATCGCGTCCGCAGAAGCCGCGCACACGCTCGATAGTGCCCCAGAGACCGAAGCTGTCCGATGTATCGTAGATATCGGCGAAGGCGGAATCCGTATCGCCGTTATAGCTCTTCTTTGTAAGTATCTCGTCTATCTGCTCCTGTGGCATTCCGATTCCGGTGTCATATACCGAAAGATGCAGCAGTCCGTCCACAAAGCGGCTCGAAATGCGGATCAGTCCCATCTCGCCCTTCAGCCTGATGCCGTGATAGATACTGTTCTCGACGATGGGCTGAAGTATGAGCTTCGGGATCCTGCAGTTTAGTGTATCCTCGGCAATATCGTACTCATCGGTCAGGATATCGCCGTAACGGAGCTTTTGGAGCGCCAGG
>JAGCZE010000322.1 GCA_017960415.1 Lachnospiraceae bacterium | reverse complement strand
TGCCTTTTTAAGTAACTAATAACTTAGGCAAACCGTCTGTTCCAAACGGTACCTTATCTATTAGATATAATACATCCGTTTGGACTTTATGTCAAGTTTGAGATTGATAAATTAGATAGAAGGGTACTAAATATGGCTGGTATGAAACAAAAAACAACAATAGACTTAAACAATAAATCAATACTTGTAACCGGTTCCCCCGGTTTTATCGGAGCTAATCTCGTTCTGCGCCTGTTAAAGGAGATGACAGGTGGAACAGTCATTTCATTTGACAATATGAATGACTATTATGATCCGAAGCTGAAAGAGTATCGACTTAGTCTGATAGAAAAGGTCGCTGAGGAGTCACCGGTAGAGCATGTATTCGTGAAGGGCAGCATTGCGGACAAAGAGCTGGTTGACAGCGTTTTTGACAATTATAAGCCTTCGATCGTGGTGAATCTTGCCGCACAGGCAGGAGTCAGATACAGCATCGACCATCCGGATGTATATATTGAGTCGAATCTGATAGGTTTTTACAATATTCTGGAGGCTTGCAGGCACAATCCCGTCGAGCACCTTGTATACGCCTCCTCTTCATCTGTCTATGGTGGAAACAAGAAGGTTCCGTTCAGCGTAGACGATAAAGTTGACAACCCGGTTTCGCTCTATGCGGCTACGAAGAAGTCGAACGAGCTGCTTGCCCATTCTTATTCGAAGCTTTATAATATTCCCTCGACAGGTCTGAGATTTTTCACTGTGTACGGGCCGGCCGGCAGACCGGATATGTTTTATTTCTCGGCTACGCAGAAGCTTGCTGCGGGGCAGAATATCAAGATATTCAATTACGGCAATTGCAAGCGTGATTTTACTTTTGTTGATGATATAGTAGAGGGTGTTTTCCGTGTAATGCAGGGCGCTCCCCGCAAGGAAAACGGCGGGGACGGGCTTCCGGTTCCGCCTTATGCTGTTTACAATATTGGTGGCGGCCAGCCGGAGAATCTGTTGGACTATATTTCAACGCTTCAGGAGGAGTTAGTACGTGCCGGAGTACTGCCTGAGGATTATGATTTTGAGGCCCACCGCGAGCTGGTTGGAATGCAGCCGGGCGACGTGCCTGTGACCTATGCTGATGCGGCCGCCCTGGAGCGCGATTACGGCTTTACACCGAAGATCGGGATCCGCGAGGGTTTGAGACGCTTCGCAGAATGGTATTACAGGTATTATGTGGAACGATAAATCATTCGCCTGTCTGTTTGCGCCTTCCCCAGGAAGGAAAATGCATAGGCTTTAGACAAGAGGGTAGCTTGTCTAAGCCTTCCCCTTGAGGGGAAGGTGGCCGCGTAGCGGCCGGATGAGGTGTTAAAAAGGTAACTATGATGTGAAAAATGATAACAATATCATAAATACAGGAGACTTTATATGAACAAGAACATCGCCGTTGCCGGTACAGGATACGTAGGTCTTTCCCTTGCGGTCCTGCTGGCTCAGAATAATCATGTTACTGCCGTTGATATCGTACAGGAGAAGGTTGACAAGCTGAACAGGTGGGAGTCGCCGATTCAGGATGACTATATAGAGAAGTTCCTTGATGAGGCGAAGGCCGGCACGAGGAAGCTCGATCTGAGCGCAACTCTGGACGGAGCATCGGCTTACAGGGATGCTGATTACGTCATCATTGCGGCTCCGACGAATTATGATCCTCAGAAGAATTTCTTCGATACGAGTGCTGTTGAGAGCGTGATCGAACTGGTTCTCGCATCCAGTGAGCGGGCAATGATGGTGATCAAGTCAACCGTTCCCGTAGGATATACGGCGAGAGTGCGTGAAAAATACAACACCGGAAGGATCATTTTCAGTCCGGAATTCCTGCGTGAGTCGAAGGCTCTGTACGACAATCTGTATCCGAGCAGGATCATTGTTGGATCCGATGAGGCTTCAAGGGAGGCAGCTGCGGTATTTGCGGAACTGCTCGCAGAGGGTGCCGAGGCAAAAGATGTGCCGATCCTGCATATGGGCTTTACCGAGGCCGAAGCCGTGAAGTTATTTGCGAATACTTATCTTGCGCTTCGTGTGTCGTATTTCAATGAGCTTGATACATATGCGGAATTAAAGGGTCTGAGCACCGCCAATATTATCAAGGGCGTTTCACTTGACCCGCGTATCGGTGATTTCTACAATAATCCTTCTTTCGGCTACGGCGGATACTGCCTGCCGAAGGATACAAAGCAGCTTCTGGCCAATTATCAGGATGTTCCGGAGAACCTGATCGAGGCGATCGTCGAGAGTAACCGCACCAGGAAAGACTTCATTGCCGACCGTGTGCTTGAGAAGGCCGGCTATTATACCGCCAACAGCATGTGGAACGCTGAGAAAGAGCGTCCGCTGATCGTTGGCGTATATCGTCTCACGATGAAGGCAAATTCCGACAATTTCCGTCAGAGCTCGATCCAGGGCGTTATGAAGCGTATCAAGGCAAAGGGCGCAACAGTCATTATCTACGAGCCTACGCTCGAGGACGGAACCACTTTCTTCGGCTCGCTTGTCGTAAATGATCTCGAGAAGTTCAAGAACGGTTCCGACGCTATCATCGCCAACCGTTATGATAAGGTGCTCGATGATGTGGAGGATAAGGTGTATACGAGAGATCTGTTCAGGAGAGACTGATGAGAGATTGACAGGTACCTTACGCAATATAGAAATATGAAATTTATTGGAAAAAGGCAGGGCAGGCATGAGAATTTTTGTCACCGGAGTAAACGGTCAGCTCGGGTTTGACTGTGTGTATGAGCTGATCGGCAGAGGACATGAGGTGATCGGATCTGATGTCGCGGGAGAGTTTGCAGGGGAGATACCGGGAGGCTTATCGGGCGAGGTACAAACAAAGCTTTTAGAGTCTTCAAAAGAGGTACAGGGAAAACTTTCAAGTGAGTCTTCAAGAGAAATACCGGGAAATCTTTCAGCAGACAATTATCCCACATCAGAAAGAGTTTTCTCCTATGTCAGCCTGGATATTACAGATCCTGCCGCCACTAAGAAGGCTATAACCGAAACCCGTCCCGATGCAATCATCCACTGCGCTTCATGGACTGCGGTTGATGCTGCCGAGGATGAGGAAAACAAGCCCAAAGTCCGTGCCGTCAATGTTAACGGTACCCGCTATCTTGCGGAAGCTGCGAAAGCCGTGGATGCCGCAATGCTTTATATATCTACAGATTATGTGTTTGGCGGTCTGGGCACACGCCCGTGGCAGCCGGACGATACGGGTTTCGCTCCTCTCAATTACTATGGTCAGACCAAGCGTGAAGGAGAACAAAACGTTAGCTCAATACTGGACAAATTCTTTGTAGTACGCATTTCATGGGCTTTCGGCCGGAACGGAAAGAATTTTATCAGGACTATGATCAATGTGGGCAAGACCCATGACACTGTCAGAGTCGTCGATGACCAGATCGGAACGCCTACCTACACACTTGACCTGGCGCGGCTCCTGGCAGATATGATCGAAACCGACAGATATGGCTTCTACCATGCAACCAACTCTGAATCCACACCGGGAGGCTATATTTCCTGGGCTGATCTGGCGGAAGAGACTTACCGCGCAGCAGGGATGGATGTGAAGGTTATCAGGGTTTCATCAGAAGAGTATGGCCTGTCGAAAGCCGCCAGACCGAAGAACAGCCGGCTGGAGAAGAGCAAGCTGAATGATTCCGGATTCATGCCGTTGCCCGACTGGAAGGATGCTGTAGGGCGATATGTGCGGGAGCTTTTAGAATAGACTTGATATTTTTCAGCCTGTTATGCTATAATCACGAGTTAAGGAAATGTGAATGAACTCAGGGGCATTTTCACATTATCCGAAGAATCTGATTATTGAAAGGCTTTTTTAAGTAATGAAATATAAATTAAGATGGGCGTTGATCGTATATGATCTGGCCGTTTATCTTCTGGCTGCGTTCATTATTCTGTACGTTTATCCGAATAAGACCGAGCTTGCATACATAACTCAGCAGGAGATGATCCTGCATCTTTCGCTTGCATTCCTGTTTATTTTCATAGGCAGGACTGTTATGAGCATCTACAACAGGATATGGCGTTATGCGGGACCCGAGGACTATATCAGGCTGATATTTGCCGAAGTCATCGCGGGTCTGATCTTCATACCCGTGAAGAACATGATCCCGCACCATATCACTTTCACACGCGCATTTTCGATATTCACCCTCGATCTGCTCGGATGTATCGGTATCAGACAGATGTACCAGTGGATATATCAGAGAAGGCTGTCCGGCAGCTTCATGGAGAAGATCATGCTGTTCCCGATGAAGAAGGTCCTCGGTGCGGTTGATGATGACGATCCGAACAATGAACTGGCCAAGATCAAGATCGCGATCATCGGCGCAGGAAGCATCGGCGCCATGCTGGCAGAGGAGCTGCAGCGCAATCCCAAGGCGACTTTTGATCCCGTTTGTTTTGTTGATATCGATAAGGGAAAGACCGGCCGCAATATGTGCGGTATTCCGGTCATTGCAGGCGCAGATGCCGAGAAGAAGCTCACTTCCCTCGATGTGCAGGAGGTAGTTTTCGCGCTCCCGAATGTCTCCAATGAGAGGCGTGCGGAGCTCTACAGCCTGTACAAGTCCCTCGGTTACCCGATCAAGACCTATGATTATCCGACCTTTGATACGACGGAGACCGGCAAGCGTCATATTAAGGACTTCGAAGTTGAGGATCTGTTGTTCCGTACGGTCAATCAGTTCCTGAGCGATGAGACGAAGAATTGGTACAGAGGTAAGAATGTCCTGATCACGGGCGGCGGCGGTTCTATCGGTTCTGAACTTGCCCGCCAGATCGCCAAGTGCGAGCCCGCAAGGCTTGTGATCCTTGATGTTTACGAGAACGGCGCTTACGATATCCAGCAGGAGCTGAGAATCCGCTACGGCGACAAGCTGAATCTGCGCGTTGAAATAGCCAATGTCTGCGATTATGACAAGATCGACAAGATTTTCAGCGAACATACTCCCGATATCGTGCTGCATGCGGCGGCCCACAAGCATGTGCCTCTGATGGAGCGTAATGCCTGTGAGGCTGTGTCCAATAATGTTTTCGGCACTTTGAACGTTGTTGAAATCTGCGAAAAATACCACGTGAAGCGCTTTATCATGGTCAGCACCGACAAGGCGGTCAATCCGACCAATGTTATGGGCGCGACCAAGCGTATGTGCGAAATGATCGTTCGCAGCAGGGACGGCATCGCTACGTCATTTTCCGCGACCCGTTTCGGAAATGTGCTCGGCAGCAACGGTTCCGTCATCCCTCTGTTCAAAAGGCAGATCGCCAATGGCGGGCCTGTCACGGTCACCGATAAAAGGATCATTCGTTATTTTATGACTATTCCCGAAGCTTCCCAGCTTGTTATGACGAGCGGCGCGATGGCGAAGAACGGCGACCTGTATGTGCTTGATATGGGCAAACCTGTGAAGATTCTCGAACTTGCCGAAAACATGATTCGTCTGAGCGGTCTTGAGCCCTACAAGGATATCGATATCGTTGAGACCGGCCTGCGTCCGGGCGAGAAGCTCTACGAGGAGCTTCTGATCAAGACCGAAACCCTTGACAAAACCGACAACGACATGATCTTTGTTGAGCGCGACAAGCCTCTCGGCAAGGACGAGATCGCCCGCAAGCTTGATGTTCTGCGCACAGCTCTGAAGACCCAGAGCAATTCGACAGTGAAGAAGGCTCTTATGGAAGTGATCCCGGAGTATCACACCCCCGAGGAAGTCAATGAAAAGGCGATCGAAGCCGAGGAAATGAAGGCGGTACAATAAAATTGGCAATAAAAAACCGAAGAGATGAGGAGTGTGCGGCAAAAATCGGTGATTGAAATCGAAGAAATGAAAGCTGTAGAGCAAAAATCAGTACTTGTAACCGAACAAATGAAAACTGTGCAGTAAAAATCGGTCATAAGAAGCCGAAAAGGCTCAAGGTTGTGAATAAAGTTGTCCGACCTCACAAAAAAAGAATATTCCTTCTCGAAAGCATGACTATGTACAAATGACATTTTTTGTGATATAATACTAAGTTGCATAATAGTGATTTTATATCAGAATCCGTCTGATTATGAAATATATGTAACCCGGAGGTTGTCACTGATGTTTGTTTGTGTAAATAGAAGATTTCGTAAATATATTGCTGCTGTTTTGACCGCAATCTTTGTGTTGACGGTTTGTTATTCAGATAATCTAACGGTTTACGCTGATAGCGCAACCGACAATAACGCTCTTTCATATGCGGGACTGTCTCGTAATAATGACAGTTCCACACTTATTTCCTATGCAGAACTGTCGAAAAAAGGCAGCAGTTCGTCGTATATTTCATATGCAAGTCTGTCGCAAAACGGCAGCAATTCCCCTTATATTTCATATGCAAATCTTCCGCAGGCCGGCAACATTCTAGTCTTTGCCGAACTGACCGGTATCGGAAATATCTTTGCAACTCTTGAGGACAATCACTTTGGCTATGGCCTGTGCTATGCACAGGTGGGCGATGGTGATCTGACTCTGCAATTGTTCACACCCGGTTCGGGTTCGCATCCTGATAGCTGGCATTATCTGCGTAAACTTGAAGGCGTAGACTACAGATATTCTGATGAGGCGGCTGAGCGCCTTGGCATCGATCCTGCTGTGCAGCCTGTCCCCAGCGATATTGCGCCTGATGACCTTGCGCCCGTTGTTTCCGATGCACGCTGGTCTTCGGATAATACCGATGTTGCTGAAGTTGACGAGCTGACCGGTATGATCACTGCGAAGGCAGCAGGATACGCAACTATAACGGTTGAACTATCGCAGAATTCTTCGAGTGGATCATCTTCATCATCAGGTGAAGCATCTACTTCCGGAGCTTCTGCTTCCCAGTCCTCAACATCAGGTGAGTCCTCTACTTCCGGTGCATCATCATCTGTTTCCGGCGAGACTTCGACTTCACGACTTTCCTTTACCGTTTCTGTCGTTCCTGAAGGCGCAGTGTCTGCTTCAGCCTCCTCGATCTTAGACCATATTATTTACAGAACTTCTCAGGGTGAGGACAACGTTGTGATCCGCACCAATGCCTCTGCGGCGGCCGAGCTTTCATGGAATCTGTTCCAGGGCGATAAAAAAGACGCTTCGAATGATGTAACTTCCCAATATGCCGAAAATATCGAGATCAGCGAGATTAACGACCGTGTTGTTTTAAGCGGGCTTCCTGCCGGTGTATATACTCTTACCGCATTGCCTGATCAGCTGTCCTCGGCGGCTTCGAACGGTTTCAGGGGACTGAATGCCGATTATTTCTCGGCTGTGATCATTGTTCCGATGGAATTTGACACATCTGATATTACCCTTGAATATTACAGCAGGAATATTTACGATTCTTATGATCTGCTGGGCAATACCAATCTTCCCGCAGGTCTGTTCAGCTTTTCTTCCGAAAATGAAGATGTTGTCGGCGTTGATCCCGAGACAGGTTTCATCGAGGCATGCGGGGTGGGCGAAACACGCGTGATCGCTTCTCCTGTGGGCGATGCTGAATTTGAGTATGTTTTCGGTTCTTATTTCCAAAAGGATATTGTTTCCGGGCCTGCGATTATAGGCAATTCAGCCGTTGCTTCGGGCAGCGCGGTTTCGGGCAGTGGCTCATTCGGATCGGGCAGCAGTTCCTCTTCCGGTAGCAGTTCATCTCCCGGCAGCGGCTCTGCTTCCACTTCAGGCAGCAGCGCATCCTCCGGCAATTCCGTGGCAACCGGCTCCGCGATTGGGTACAGCGGCGGATATATCGCTGTCAATGTCAAGGTTGTTAATTCTATAGCTCTGAATACAACATCCGAAACTCTTCCTGTAGGCAATTTCCTGCAGCTTTATCTTACTGCGCCGAGCCCTTACACCGGCGATATCGTATGGTCATCCTCCAACAGGAAGGTTGCGACTGTCGACGAAAACGGCATAGTCGAGGCTGTAGGCATAGGCTCCGCCAATATTGTTGCCAGGATTACTGTCAGAAATGTTACGAAGACGGCCCGCTGCAAAATTAATGTTACGAAGGCGGATGTTACGGTTGAACTGAGTTCAACGAGTGATACCCTTCTTACAGGGGAAACTATGGATCTGACCGTAACCGGTGATGCGGTTGCGATGAAAGGAAACTATGAGTTTTCCAGTTCCGATGGTTCTGTTGCAACGGTAGAGAATACATCTGCATTATCGGCCCAGGTCGAGGGCATCAGGTGCGGAAACACCGTAATCACGGCCTATGATGAAGATAAGGATATTACTGCTACCAAGATGATCAGGGTGGTGCAGAAGCTTGATTCATTGAGCTTTACAGAGAGTACAGTCTCTGTTCCGATCACCGCAGGTACATATCGTCTGTATGTTGACTCACAGCCGGTATTAAGCGCCGGCTCCGAGCTGACATGGACTTCTTCGGATGCGAATATGGCAACTGTCACAAATGACGGTACCGTAACCCTGCTGAACACAGGAAAGACTATTATCCGTATAGAAAGCGAAGACGGCCACAGTGCTGAATGCGAGATTACCATTACCGACGGAACGGATGATGGAAATGGCAGCTCAGGCAGTGGCTCAGGCACCTCGGGCGACGGCTCCGGAAGCTCAGGTTCCGGCAGTTCGGGCACCTCCGGCGATGGGTCCGGCAGTGGCTCGGGCAGCTCAGGTTCGGGTAGCTCGGGCACCGCGGGCGACGGTAACTCCGGCAGCAGCTCGGGCAGCTCAGGCTCCGGCAGCAGCTCAGGCACCTCCGGTGATGGCTCCGGCAGTTCAGGCACATCCTCCGACGGTAACTCCGGCAGTGGTTCCGGCGCTTCAGGCTCCGGCAGCAGCTCAGGCACTTCGGGCGATGGCTCCGGAAATTCAGGCTCCGGCAACTCCGGTTCATCAGGCACCGGTGGCAACAG
>JAGCZE010000033.1 GCA_017960415.1 Lachnospiraceae bacterium | reverse complement strand
ATCGAACCTCGGCGGTGTGATTGCTCCTTTCATGAGAGATAAACTCAAGGGAAATGCCGACTACCGCATCATAGCTGTAGAGCCCGCTTCCTGCCCGAGCTTCACAAGAGGAACATTTGCTTATGATTTCTGCGATACCGGTATGATCTGCCCTCTTGCCAAGATGTACACTTTGGGAAGCAGCTTCATTCCTTCGGCCAATCATGCGGGCGGCTTAAGATTCCACGGTATGAGCACAACCCTTTCACAGCTGTATCATGACGGTTACATGGAAGCTGTAAGCGTTGAGCAGACTTCTGTATTTGAGGCCGCTGAGCAGTTCGCAAGAGTTGAAGGCATTCTTCCGGCACCCGAAAGTTCCCACGCGATCAGGGCAGCGATCGATGAAGCCCTGAAGTGCAAGGAAACCGGCGAAGAGAAGACCATCGTATTCGGTCTTACCGGAACAGGTTATTTTGACCTGGTTGCCTATGAGAAGTTCAATAACGGTGAAATGTCCGATGAAATCCCTACCGACGAGCAGATTGCAGCTTCTGTTGCCAAACTGCCGAAAGTTGATTGAGATGATTAATATTCATTCAGGTAAATACTGACCAAATCACCTTTTAAAAATACCAAAAATCCCGGGCAGGATATTTGCAAAGAGCATTATTGCTGCCCGGGGCTTTTTCTTTCCTGATGCGAAATATTGACATAATCATTTCTTTTTGTGTAGTTGTCAACATCGTCACCCACATTACAAAGATATCATTATCCGATATTGCATTTCCTATTTAATTGTTATAGTATAATTATACATGACCAGACTCATGATGCTTTTGGAAACAGGAAAGGAGTTATTTGAAATGGAAAAGAAAATATCTATGAGACTGATGCTGGTTCTTTTTGCATTGGTCCCCATTACCGTCGGTGCGATAGTATTTGTTATCGTCGGCGGCAGCGTCATGACAACCAATATTGAAACGAATATAAAGGAAGAACTCAGGGTTGCCAGCGAAGCACTGAAAGAATACTACGTTTACGATCTTGAAAATGATATCGATCTTGTTGACGGTTTCATCGAATATGATACCGACTACATCGACAGGATGACGGAAACGGGCATTGAGTTCACTGTTTTCAAGGGAGATACCCGCTTCATGACAACCATCAGGGACAGCAGCGGCAAACGTATCGAGGGTACAAAAGCCAGCGAAGCGGTTTGGAAAGAAGTCAGCGCAGGAAACGATTATTACAGTGACCGTGTCAAGATCAACGGTGCCGATTATTATGTTTATTACGTTCCGATGAAGGCAGGCGGCAAGGTAGTCGGAATGGCATTCTCCGGCAAGCCTGCTCTTGATGTACATGCTGCCGAAAGACAGATGTATGTCACATTGATCCTTTTAGCCCTTGTCCTTGAAGCTGTATTCCTGGTTCTTGCGATCCTGATCGCAAACAGGATTGCGAAGTCCCTTATTGCTGTAGCCGATAACGTCTCAAAGATCGCAGACGGCTACACAAATGTCAGAACAGACGAATCAGCCAGGATCACAGAAGCGCAGCAACTTATCGATGCTTCCAATAAACTCGCCGATACACTCAGCAGTACCGTTTCGCAGATCAAGAGCAATTCTCTTTCGCTCAGGAACGGACTGGATATGTCATCCCAGCTGGCCGATCAGTCGGCACAGGGCGCCGGTCAGATCGCTCAATCGGTCGAGAACCTTACATCTTCCGCCGAACTTCTTGCCAACAATGTTCAGGATATGAGTTCCAATATCATTTCGATGGGTGGTATTGTGGATGAACTGGTTTCCAACACAGACAATCTTCACGTGATCGCTTCTGATATGAGCAGGACCAACGATGAAGCCATCGGCTGCATCAGGGATATGGCAGACTCAAGTAAACAGTCAGCAGCAGCGATCAGCGATGTTACATCCACGATCAGACAGACCCATGATTCGGTCAACAAGATCAACCAGATGGTCAATATCATCACAGATATCGCAGAACAGACCAATCTGCTCGCGCTGAATGCTTCCATCGAGGCAGCAAGAGCCGGCGAAGCAGGACGCGGCTTCGGTGTTGTTGCGGGTGAGATCAAGAATCTTGCGGAACAGTCCAACAATTCGGCCAGCCAGATCACCGATGTGGTCAATGAGATCCTCGCAAGCTCCGAACAGTGCGTACAGCAGTCTGAAAGCGTTCAGAACGCCATTACTCACGAGCAGGAGATCCTTGGTACGACTCAGGAGAAATTCGATGCATTAAGCGGATTTATCAGTACTTCCGTTATCGAGATAGATTCGGTTTCCGCCAAGGCCGAGCAGCTCGGTGGCATAAAGAACGTGATCACCAATGCCATTTCCGATCTGTCGGCCATTTCCGAAGAGAACGCCGCTACCAACCAGGAGGTTTCAGCTTCGATCTCCGCGATCACAGCCAATGTAAATCAGGTAAGCGAAGAAAGCAGGGAAATGAACCGCCTGAGCGAAGAACTCGAGAGCTCGGTAGACTATTTCAAATAGAAGACTACCGTCTGAAAGCTCCGTGGATTTACTAAAAAATCTACCGCCTCTGCAAAAAACGATCACGGCATTGCAGAGGCGGTTTTTCATTATGATAACAATTCAAAATGCACCATTCTCCGGCCGCCTCTTTAGTAAAAATATCCGAAAAGTGTTCTTAAAACCGTATTATTATCATATAGTATTTATTTTGTTTTTCTATGGATTTTGATAAAATTAGATATTATAATATCGATTGCAAAATGTGAAAATCTAAAAATGAGGGCGACTATTCAAGCCCCCTTTCATTAACAAAAAAGAGGTCAAATAATGAAATCACAGACAAATCTTAAACCGTCACAGGAGAAGCTTAAACCCAAGCTTTTCTCTGTCATGAAGAATTACAGCGCGGCTCAGCTCGGTAAAGATGTTGTCGCGGGAATCATTGTCGCGATCATAGCGCTGCCGCTTTCGATTGCGCTTGCACTTGCTTCGGGCGTAGAACCTGAACAGGGTATCTATACCGCAATTGTCGCAGGTTTCCTGATATCCTTCTTCGGCGGAAGCAGGGTACAGATCGCCGGACCTACCGCCGCATTTGCGACGATAGTGGCAGGTATTGTCGCTACCGACGGTATGGAAGGCCTTGCTGTCGCTACGATCATAGCAGGTATACTGCTGATCCTGATGGGTGTTTTCAGGCTCGGTTCGCTGATCAGATTTATCCCTTATACAATCACCACAGGTTTCACGGCGGGTATTGCCGTAACGATCCTGATCGGTCAGATCAAGGATTTTCTCGGACTTTCATTTCCGAAAGGAACCGTTACGATCGAGACTCTCGACAAGCTAAAGGCTATCGGAGCAAATATCTCCACGATCAACGTTCAGGCCCTGATCGTCGGGCTCGTATGTCTTGCGGTACTTATCATCTGGCCTTTCATCAATAAAAAGATCCCCGGATCGCTGATCGCTGTTATCGTCGGGATCCTTATGGTCAGGTTCCTCAATATGAAGGTCAATACGATCGGTGATCTGTATACAATAAGCAATTCACTGCCTGCTTTCAGGCTGCCTTCTTTCAGCTTCGCAATGATCCGTAATGAATTGGGTAACGGCTTTACGATTGCGATCCTTGCAGCTATTGAGTCATTGCTTTCAGCCGTTGTTGCCGATTCCATGATCAATTCCAAGCATCGCTCGAATATGGAGCTGGTTGCCCAGGGTATCGGCAATATCGGTTCCGCGCTGTTCGGTGGTATCCCCGCAACCGGCGCAATTGCCAGGACTGCCGCCAATGTCAAGAACGGCGGACGCACTCCGATAGCCGGCATGGTACATTCCATCGTTCTCGTGATCGTGCTTGTTGTGCTCATGCCCTATGCCGCATACATTCCGATGCCCACGATCGCTGCAATACTGTTCATTGTTGCCTACAATATGTGCGGATGGCGCAATTTTCTGAATCTGTGCAAAAAGGCACCCAAGAGTGACATTCTGGTTCTTGTGCTTACCTTTGCCCTGACTGTTATTTTCGATCTTGTTGTTGCGATCGCGGTCGGAATGATCCTTGCCTGCGTTCTGTTTATGAAACGCATGAGCGAGGAAGCCGAGATCCATGGCTGGAAATACGCACTTGATGAAAGTGAAAACGATCCCGCTGCCCTTGAACTGCGCGATATTCCTCACGAAGTCCGCGTTTACGAGATCACCGGTCCGATGTTCTTCGGCGTTGCAGGCCTCATCTCCGGTATCACGGTCAAGGATTTCACCAAAGTCCTGATCATACGTATGCGTGGTGTTCCCGCGATCGATGCTACCGCAATGCAGTCCCTCGAAAGCCTCGTCGACAAATGTAAAGAACAGAACGTTTCGGTCGTTTTCTCACATGTCAATGACCAGCCCCGTCAGGTTATGGAAAAAGACGGCCTGGTAGCAAAAGTCGGCGCCGCGAATTTCTGCCCGCACATTGATGCGGCACTTGCCCGCGCCCAGGAGATTTTGGATGCCTCGGGCGAGAAAGGAGGTCAATCATGAGCATTTCCAAGATAGTCATCACAGGCGGACCCTGTGCCGGAAAAACAACGGCTCTGAGCTGGCTGCAGAATGCCTTTACCGACAAAGGTTATACTGTACTGTTTGTTCCCGAGACCGCTACAGAACTGATCTCGGGTGGCGTCGCGCCCTGGACTTGCGGGACCAATCTTGATTACCAGAAGTGTCAGATGAAACTGCAGCTTGAAAAGGAAAAGCTCTTT
>JAGCZE010000321.1 GCA_017960415.1 Lachnospiraceae bacterium | reverse complement strand
ACTATCGCAAACCGTATTATCTTATGGCCTGTTCCTGACATTCTTCAGCACCTCCGACATAACTGCTTTTCTTTTCCTGCGGCTCAACGGCAGCTCAGAGCCGTCCGACATTATGACCTTATCGTTCCCCAAACGGCGGATCTGCATGGTTTGTACATAAACGGATTTATATACCTCGATAAAAACTGACGGGTCGATCATTGTGATCACCTTCCCAATAGGCAGGGGGCTGTGATATTCTTTACACGGTGTTCCCACCCTTTTCTCCAGAACCGCCAGCTTGGTTCCGCGCTTCTCGGATTCGATCCACAGGATCCTTTTTACAGGAATTATCACCGTTTCCCCATCTTCCGTCTCAAATGCGATCTTTTCAGTCTCAGATTCCCTTTTAAAACGATCAAGCGCAGGTATAAGCGTGGTGTCCAGTTCGCTCTTTACTATGTAATCAAAAGCCGCGACACGGTATCCTTCCGTTGCCCGGTTCTCAATCCCGGTCACAAATATTATCTTCACATCCCTGTCTTTTCCCCTGATCCTTGCTGCTGTCTCCATTCCGTCAGAATGTTCCATCTGAAGATCCATAAATATCAGGTCATATTTCCTGCCAGTGTCGATCGCTTTCAACAGATCAATGCCATCATTATAGGTATCCGCATCGGCTTTGTTAAAACATGCCAGAACCTTGCTCTTAAGCATATCCCGATAAATCTGTTCGTCTTCACAAATTGCTATCCGCATATTTTTAATCTCCATGCAACAAATGAAATGAGTTGTTTATCGAGAAGCGATTATACTTAACACGATATCATCTCCACGGAATTTTAACATAACTCAGAGGATTTGGAAACACAACCTGCAGAAGTGGTTGTTATCAGCGCAGAAGCGGTCGGTTTGAAAACAGTTTTTTACACCTGAAACTCATGGCTATTTTTTCCAAAAAGCCTTATAATGGTGTACGGGAAAATGGCATTATACAAGGAGGGTTTGTGATCGGTGAAGGGTAAAGGTATGAGTCGTTATTACTTTGGAAGAAAAAAAAATACTTATCGTTTTCGTAATTGCATTATATGCCTTGAGTATTTTTGGCGGCGGAACTGTCAGTGTCCGTGCAGATGAGGAAGGTAAGCATCACATAGGCAGTTATCTTCAGGATGCCATCCGTGATTACACGAATTATTCGATGACTGTATATGATGCTTCAAACGGTCTGATGAATTCTTCGGCAAATGCAATAGCAGAAACGAAGGACGGGTTTATCTGGATAGGAATATCCAACGGCCTCGTCAGATACGACGGCAGGTCGTTCGAAAGGATAGATCCGACGGGAAATATATCCAATGTATTATCTCTCTATACGGATTCTGCGGACAGACTCTGGGTCGGTACGTCTTACAGCGGAGCTATTGTTTTGTCGGGGAATGAGACAAAAACGTATGACAGAACGAACGGTCTCGAGTCGCTTACGGTAAAAGCGATCGCTGAAGACAAAAACGGCAATATATATCTGGGCACGAATACGGGTATCGGCGTCATTGCGGCAAAAGACGGACAGCTGTCCATGATGACGGATGAGCGTATCCGCGGTAAAAGCATACGGAGCTTCAAAAAAAGTGACGGGGGCGTCGTTTACGGGTTAACTTCATCCGGAGATGTGGTAATGATCCTGGACGGACGCGTGACAGATTTCTTCTCCGCAGACAATTTTCCCGGACAAATTACAGCGATCCTGCCGGATCCTGAGAACCCGGACGCATTCTATATGGCGGATGGAAGTACCTTAGACATTAATTACTGCACAATTGTAAACGGCGAATTGGTCTTTGACACATTCAAAGATCTCATAATCAAGGTGAATACGATCGAAGCGAGTAACGGAGCTTTCTGGGTCGGAACCGGATATGGCATTTTGATCTTTTTGAAAGACGGAACTGAAATGAGTATTCCCAAACTGAGTAAAAGTGTGGAAAATATTCTGTTCGATTATCAGGGAAATATCTGGCTTTCTTCTTCTGAGAGCGGCCTAATCAAGTTTACGGCTAACCGTTTCTATGATTATTACGGTTATCTCAAATTAGGTCTTTCCTATTATGAACCGAATGTTTCCTCATTTGCGATTAACGGGGATCGAATATTCATTTCCGGAAACAATGGTTCTGTGGAAATATACACCAAAGCGTACGGTCCCGATGGGGTGTTGGGGTGGTCCGAGACTTCACCCCCGATCGATTATATAGTCAATACCAAACGAGAAACGACGCCTGCCGAGAGTCTGGATCTGCTTTTTATGGATGAAAAGCTGGTTAACCTCTTCCTGACAGACAGTCGGGGTAGACTATGGATCTGCGCTTCCGGCAATTACCCGCTGCTTTGCTATAACGGAATATACGTAGAATCCTATGATATTTCGGACGGTTTGCCTTCAAATAATGTCTATACAATGATCGAACGCGCGGACGGTAGTTTTGCGGCAGCATGCGAAGGCGGCTTGGTGCTTATCTCCGGAAATAAGATCAGTGATGTTTACGGCAAAGACTCTTTTATGGGTGCAGATCCGGTTACACTTGCTGAAAACGCCGCAGGAGAACTTGTCATCGGAACGGACGGAGAGGGAATATTCATTCTGGGAAAAAACGGCCTGACACATATTGACGCTGCCGAAGGGCTTCCTTCCGATTTTATCCTGAAGTTAAAGAAGGACAGAACACTTGATACGATCTGGATCATCTCGGGCAATTCCGTCGCTTACATGAATTCCGACTGTAAGATCACCACAGTCAGCGGATTCCCTTATACCGACAATTATGATCTGTTTGAGAATGACAAGGGAGATATGTGGTTTTTGGGCAGCAACGGTATTTATACAGTACCTAAGAGCGAGATGTTGGAAAACAAAGAGATCAATGCAATCCATTATGACCTCAATAATGGGCTGCCATTCCCTGTTGCATCGAATTCCGAAAGCCTCCTGACAGATGAAGGTTATCTGTATATCGCGGGCCAGAAGGGTATCATAAAAGTTAATATCAACGATACCCCCCGATATTACGATACGATCAAGATGAGCATTCCTTATGCGGATGCAGACGGAACGAGGATATATCCTGATGCGGACGGCACATTTGTGATCGATCCCGAGGTAAAAAGACTGACTGTTAACAGCTATGTCTGCAACTATACCCTGGCAGAGCCAGTTATTACATACCGGCTTGACGGTTTTGAGGATATTGAGAATTCTGTGTTGGGCAGCGGAAGCATTCAGGCGGTATATACTAACCTGAAGGGCGGAGACTATTCTTTCACTGTCAGTCTGTCAGATATTCAGAACGATTATGAAAACACCGTATCGGTAAAGATCGTTAAGAAGCTTGCACTGTATGAGCAGCTGTGGTTTAAGATCTTAGCCGCAGCTGCGGCTGTTGCGGTGGTTGTGGCAGCGATTGCCCTGTATTATCGCCATAAGATAAAGATTTTCAGCAAAAAGGCCGAGGAAAATAAAAACCTTGTTCGTGAAATCGTAGAAGCCTTTGCAAAGGTCATCGATATGAAGGACAAGTATACGAACGGCCACTCTTCGAGAGTTGCCGATTATACCGTAATGCTTGCCAAGGAGCTCGGATACGATCAGGATACAATTGATAATTACAGAAATATCGCGCTGATGCACGATATAGGCAAGGTCGGCGTACCCGGTGATGTGCTCAACAAACCCGGAAAACTCTCCGACGACGAATATCATGTCATTCAGACGCATTCGCCTCTCGGATATGATACGCTCAAAGGCATCAGCATCATGCCCGATCTTGCGGAAGGCGCGAGGTCCCATCATGAGAGACCCGACGGAAAAGGATATCCCCGCGGACTTAAAGGAAACGAGATCCCGCGCGTGGCTCAGCTCATTGCCGTTGCGGATACGTTTGATGCAATGTATTCGAACCGTCCGTACAGAAAACGTATGAACTTTGATCGCGCTGTATCGATCATACAGGAGAATTCCGGTACGCAGTTTGAAACGGATGTGGTTGATGCGTTCATGCGGCTGGTAGAGAAAGGCATACTGAAGCCCGCCCAGGACGATAACGGCGGCGGAACAACTGAGAATATTGATAATATCAGGAAGAACAACAGTTGAAAGATTTTTGAAGGAGAGGACAATATGACTAAACCTGTAGTTCTGGTTATTATGGATGGCGTTGGCGAAACCGCCGATGAGCTTGGCAATATGGTCATGAAAGCGACCACACCGACATTGGATGAATTGAAAGCTACCTGCCCCTGGCAGTGCATCAAGGCTCACGGCACTGCGGTGGGACTTCCGTCAGATGACGACATGGGTAACAGTGAGGTCGGTCATAACGCACTCGGCTGCGGACAGATCTATTCGCAGGGCGCCAAGCTTGTGAATGAGTCTATCGAGTCAGGAAGCATCTATGCGAGCGAAACCTGGAAGGATCTGATCGGATCTGTCGTAAATAAAGGAACTACTCTGCATTTCATCGGTCTGTTGTCCGATGGCAACGTACACTCCAACATCAGCCATCTGATAGCAATGCTGAAGAAAGCCAAGCAGGAAGGTGTTAGGAAAGTCAGGGTACACGCGCTTTTAGACGGTCGTGATGTACCTGCTACAAGTGCTTTGGAATACATTGACCGGTTGGAAAATACTCTTTCAGAGCTCAATGATGATTCCTTCGACGGCCGCATTGCATCGGGCGGAGGGCGTATGCGTATAACCATGGACAGATACCAAGCCAACTGGCCCATGGTAAAAGAAGGCTGGGATGTTCATGTTCACGGCAATGGCCGATCCTTTGAAAGTGCTGCTATCGCAATAGAAACCCTACGCACCGAAACAGGCCTTACGGACCAGGATCTTCCTGCATTTGTGATCGCAAAAGCCGGAAAACCTGTGGGAACCGTCGAAGACGGCGACAGTGTCATTCTTTTCAATTTCCGTGGAGACAGGGCGCTGGAGCTCTCTATGGCATTTGACGGAGATGCTTCTTTTGACAAATTTGACAGAGGCATTATTACCAATGTCAAATACGCCGGAATGCTCGAATATGACGGAGATCTTAAGATCCCGAAGCACTATCTTGTCAACCCGCCCCAGATCCATGATACCCTGACGGAATTACTGATAAAGAACAAGATTAGGGAATATGCTGTTTCGGAGACGCAGAAATACGGTCATGT
>JAGCZE010000320.1 GCA_017960415.1 Lachnospiraceae bacterium | reverse complement strand
CGGCTCTCAGGCTGTGGATCGGTGCAACTGCGAAGAAACCCGCCAGTGCCGTACAGGAAATAAATACTGCGGCAAGGTCTGAAGCACCGGCTGCTGCGGATGTATATACACTGAGCGCCGGTAAGCTGAAACTTAAGAAGGGCTATGAGGCTTACAATGAGTCGAAGAGTAAATGGGGCGGTCTTCCCAAGATAGAAGATTCCTGCACGATCCTCGTCCGTAAAGCAGCCAATGCAAAAGGCGGAAAGGAGAACGAGACGACTTTTGCAGCAGGAGCTTCCATGCAGATGAAGGTGACCTGCGGAATAGTAGATGAAAAGAAGGGTAAGAGCGGAGTTGTTTCTGTAGAAATCGTGGGAGCGAAGGAAGAAAGCTCGGGCAGCGGAAGTTCTTCAGGCAGCGGCAGCGGAAGCTCGACCAGCGGAGAATCTTCGGGTAGCTGAAGAATATAGAAATCACAACAAAAAGAGAACTATCCGAAAGCCGAAAGCTACAGAAAGCCAAGCAGACGGAGTATTCTTCAGACGGATGAAGCTGAAAACAAGATAGTTCGATAGGAAATTATATAAACTGCATGATACAGATAAAGCCCTCCTGGTTATTCCGGAGGGCTTTACCTGTGTAAACAGTTAATTTGATAACATTCACCGGATAAGAATATACCGATCAAAACTAAAAAAATACGGGAAATTAACCGATATACCGTTATATATTATTGAAGATATGGTGATCATGTTTATTTTTTGATATTTGTTGAAATATATACTTTAATCTATTAAAATATTAAGCATGGTACAGTGCGACAACATCACATTTTTAAGCGAGGTAAACCGCGTGGATAAGAATTGGAAAGAGAATTTCAGGGAGAGTGCAGCAAAGATCAGTGACAGGCAGATCAGCATAACAGCATCTGTTGCCATGTCACTGTTCATCATTGCAACCGCACTTATGAGCGTATTTGCGATGATCAAACGGAGTATTGACTTTACAATGGATATTTTTCCGGCGATCATCAAATACATGGCATTCCCTCTGACTAGTATCATTGTGGTGGCAGTTTATTTTCTGGTGATAGCGAAGACAAAGGCGGAGGGCCGCAGTTTTCTGAAGATTATAAAGTCAAATCCGTTGTTTGTGGTCTTTGCAGCGATGGTGATCTTCATAATCTGCAGCCAGATATACAACGGAATGGATTATGCGCTGTCGGGTTTCTGCTCCGCATCGATTGCGGAAACATTTCCGATGGAGATAGGATATTTCATATTTGTGCTGTTTGGAGCAACCCAGGTAAAAATGGAGAATCACAAACGGCTGCTTATGAGATTACATATCATTGTGAGTTTGCTAGTTTTTGTCGCAGCCTTTGTTCTCTGGAATACCCAGGTGGAATCTGAATTCTTCTACGACTGGACCCCTCGTTATTCGTCAATCTATTCCAATATCAATTATTACGGTTATTATCTTGCGCTTACCGTACCGCTTGCGGCTGCGGCATTCCTGTACGAGGCAGGGATCGTTTGGAAAGTGATCGCTGCGATCGCATTTGTCTCCAACACTGTTGCGCTCTCGCTCGATAATACAATGGGAGCATGGGTAGGCGGATTTTTCGCGATGATCTTTATCGCTGTGGCACATTTTATTATTGAACGTAAGTTCAATGTACAGGTACTTATACTGCTCGTTGTATTCTGCATATGCATGTATGTTCCCGGGCGCATCATGGGAACCTTCGGCAGTAACCTGTCACAGCTTGCATCGGACGTTTCGAATATTGCCGCAGGCAATGAAGCGGCAGAACATGCCGGCAGCGGACGAATGAGAATATGGAAAGCGTCTCTTGATATCGCCAATGAGAATTCGATGCTTGGTATCGGTTTTGAAGGTGTAAAATATTGGGAATATGTCGGCGCTCCTTATAATATCAGACCGCACAATGAATTTATCCAGTACGCGATGTTCCACGGTTATCCTACGGCGCTTCTGTATTTTATCGGATGTTTGGGTATTTTCATAAGAGCATTGAAGAAAAAGAAAATAATGGACGGCGCGACACTCTGTTGTCTGTGCGGCGCTTTCGGGTATCTGGTTAGTTCGTTCTTCGGACTGACGGTGTTCTCGACAGCTGCGTTCCTGTTCATATTTATGGGAATGGGGTACGTTTCGGAGCCTGTTAAGAAGGCATAAACTTTTTATGCAATAGAACTAAGTGTATTAAACCCATTAAGAAAGCATAATATATCTTACACACTTAAGACTGCGTGTCGTGTACAATAAAGAAATGCAAACTATTATGCAAGTGTGTCGATCCGTCTTCCTCTGATGCCGGCAGCTTCGTCAAAGCTTTTCTGATGATCGTCGGCTTTATTGTAGTATTTAATGGAGGTTGAAGTGGTTCCGCCCGATACGTAGCTTCGGCCGCATTCGGGGCAGATCGCCATATGAATGGATACGGAGGCACGCATAACCTTACCGTTGTTCATGGCGGCTTTCTTGTAGGCGTTGGATACATGTTCACCCTCATGGCTCCGCACGGCGGCTCCTGCAGCTGTAGGTGACACGTGGGCTGCGGACTTGAATGAAACATTTTCATCCGATCCGTCCTGGTACATTCGGCCGGCACAGGTTGCACATTCAATCTGTCCGGCTTTTTTCAGTCCGCGGATCTGGCCTTCGCTCAATCCGGCCTCACGTGCTTCGGCCTCGTTGGTTACAGCATAGGGAGATATTCCTTTGTTCTGTGAATCGGGATTGGTTTGATGACCGTCGGGTAACGGACGTACAGGCGCGCTTGTCGCACCGGAAGCAGAGGGGATACCTGCTGAACCCGATGAAGGAATGCCTGTAGAACTCGAGGAAGGAATACCTGCAAAACCCAAGGCAGGTACAGAAGGTGAAGCAAAGGGAGCATTTGTTGAAACAGGAGCAGAAGGAACAACGGTTGAACTTGATGAAGGAATACCTGCTGAACCCGAGGCAGCAGAATAAACCGGAGTTTTCATGGAATCGGAGGCATACGGATAACTGCTGTAATTCCCAAAAGAGATGCCGTTTATCATATGTGCCTCCTTTCCATGACATATTATAATATTTCCTGATATGCGACAAGTCTATACAGTACTGATTTATGAAACATTTGCGGACAATATAAAATGGAACAGAGCTGTTATCGAAAAACTCGCCTTTTATCTCTACTATATTATACTCTGTTTATACTGATTTTTCAAGGAAAAGCTGAAGTCCGGGCGGTTTGTACGGTTCCTGCCGGTTCACCGGGTTTACGATCGGCCGGTTTGTCTCTTGCCAGCCAACAGTATTTGTGGGATAATACATATCGTAAATGTAATCCACAGCATTTGCCGTTGTTTATGGGGCAAATACTATCTAATCACGGAGGTATTGATATGGGTAACAAATATTCTGGAACACAAACGGAAAAGAACTTATTGGCCGCTTTCGCGGGTGAATCTGAAGCAAGAAACAAATATACTTATTTTGCTTCAAAGGCCAAGAAGGACGGTTTTGAGCAGATTGCGGCTTTATTTTTGAAAACTGCCGATAATGAAAAGGAACATGCAAAGCTCTGGTTCAAGGAACTTGAGGGTATCGGGAATACCGCAGAAAACCTCGCAGCCGCAGCAGACGGAGAAAACTATGAATGGACAGATATGTACGAGGGCTTTGCGAAGACAGCAGAGGAAGAAGGCTTCCCTGAGCTTGCAGCGAAATTCAGAGGTGTAGCGGCCATCGAGAAACATCATGAGGAACGCTATCGTGCATTGCTGCATAATGTAGAAGCCCGGGAAGTATTTGCGAAATCGGAAGTTAAGGTTTGGGAATGCCGCAACTGCGGACATATCGTTGTAGGCACAAATGCTCCGGAGATATGCCCCGTGTGTGCTCATCCCCAGAGTTATTTTGAGATCAGCGAAGCCAATTATTGATCGTTTATCACAGACATGCCAAAAAAGCTGAAGTACTGATCGGTCTTCGATAAATTACAAAATACAAAAAGAAAATATCCGATCGATTAAACAGGAATATTAAAAAAAGCTGAAATACTTATATGCTGCGAGTGAATGCAGCAAGCTTAAAAGAGTATTTCAGCTTTTTCAATTCATTACATTGATTTTGGTTCATTCCATGAATTTGGGCTTTGTCCAGGCATGGGCATCGGAGCTTCCGTTCTTTTTCGTGATTTCATCATCGGTCAGCATAAACCACGAATTCTCGTAATTTCCGGCAGAATCCTTACGGTCGTTCCAGGTTGCATCGATATGGTACCATGTCCCGTCAACCTTGACCCTGTTCCAGATATGCGTATCCTTCTTATTTTTGACCGTATGATTCTCAAACCCGAGAATGTTCATTACAAGCTGCATAGTTGCGGTATAACCTTCACACACCGCATCATGGTTCAAAAATACGCCGGTTACATCTCTTGCAGGTGCTTCCTTCGACTCTGGGATCGGATCCGAGTATGTTGTCAGGTCACAGATCTTATTATTGACATACTTCAGTATGGCTCTTTCATCATCGGGATAAGCCTTAACAGCATCTTCGGCAATCTCATGTGCCATTTTCAGAATCTTGAGTGTGTCATCTGAGGGTGTGATATATTCGCGCAGATCATCATCCATTCCCGGACGGATATATTTATAATAAGTCAGTGCCTTCCAGCCTTCCTTATAGATCGGGGAAACGGCCATAGTATTGCTGTCTTCGCTGTCTGCGTAGAAAACATTGGTAGAGTTGCACATCTCACTTAGGTTGATGTAGTCGAGATATAGCGTTTTCCAGTAATTGAAGTTCTGACGGTCATATTTTACCACAATCCCGCGCGTACATTCTCTTATGCCATCGATCATTACTTTCAGAAGGTCATCATTACTGCTGATATTGTAGTATATCCTGGGGCGATAATCCGTTTTTTGCCTGGGGTAGAGCAGACCGTATGTATCGGAAGCAAGCTCCTCTTCTAATGTGGGTACAGATGTCTTTTTTTGATCATCGGTCTTCTTACCGGAATTGCCATCCTTGCCTGTATCGCCGGAAGTACTGTCCTTGACCGGGTCCTTTTCGGTGCCTGTATCACCCGAAGTACTGTCCTTGTCCGGATCCTTTTCGGTACCTGTATTACCTGAAGTACTGTCTTTATCCGGATCTTTCACTGTATCGTCCTGTTCGGGGATTTTATCCTCGGGCTTGACCTTTACGGTTACTTTGCACTTAAATGTTTTCTTGCCCGCAGTAGCGGTGATCGTAGCCTTTCCGGGCTTGATCGCACCTATTACGGCAGACTGCCCGGCACCCGCAACAACAATGGCGACACTGTTATCGCTGCTTTTCCAAACATAGTCTTTTTTTGAATTCTTGATCTTCAGTTTGAAAGATTGCCCCACATATACAGTTTTCTTCTTTTTGCTGATCTTGGCTGATGCAGCCTCAGCCGGAGCTGCGGTAAAAGAAGAAAAAGCGATCACAAATAAAAGAAGTAAGCTCAGCAGTTTTTTCATGGTGCTTGACCCCCTAAAAAAAATATATTATAAAAATATTATACATGGTATAGGCTGTTCTGTTCAATAGGTATTGAGGTCGGTAATGTCCTAAAATCAGTATCAGAGGTTACTTTTTTTCGATAAATGACGATATATAGATATATATTATTATGGGTAAATGCCAACAGCGGGGTATTAGCAGGTACCACGCAGGCAGAGAAATACAGGAGGTAGGCTGATGAAACGAAGTGTTTTATTTGCGGTTGTATTTGCGATGCTGGCTATGATCATGGCTTTCGCAAATAATTATGAGGCGGTT
>JAGCZE010000032.1 GCA_017960415.1 Lachnospiraceae bacterium | reverse complement strand
TGCTGGGATACTTTTGACAGCTATGTGATTGGGGAACAACTGGTGTATGTAGGCTTTGAAGGTTATGTAACAACGCTTGTGATGTATGTCAGGACTGACGGAACTACAGAAGAGCCGATTCCTGCAGATTATGAAGATATACACATAACGCCCTCCGTAACAGAAGGCGGTTCAGAAATACCTGCAGATGAGGGCAACGGTCAGGGAGATAGTCATGAAAGCGGAAATGAATCGGAGATCGGAAACTGTCCGGAACATAAAGAGGAAATCATAAGAGCAAACTATGAAGAAATGCTTGGAAGCGAAGAAATACTCGATCTTCTGACAAAACAGGGACGTATAGATCTCGAGGAAGGAGATGTCTTCAGCATTACGATCACGGTTGAAAAAGAAAACCACAGAGGTTTTTCGGGATTGTTCAGACGAACTAAAGAAAGAAAATATACTTCGGGGACGGTGATCAGATGAACGAAAGTATCAGGCAGGTACTGATCATGACGGTCGCAGGGCTGCTATTCTGTCTGGCGGTAACATTACTGCTGTTGGAGATTAAGGCTGTGACAAACATCGAGAAGGCAGCTGCGGTACAAAACTATGCGGTCTGGGAGAAAGGAGCAGAGGATTTATGCGGGGAATAGATATGAAGCTGATACTTGAGACCTTTTTGGGAATAGCAGTCGGAATACTGCTTACGGTTCCTGTACATGAGATCGGACATTTATTGGGCGGAATAATGACCGGATACAGGTTTTCCTCAATAGGTATTCTGGGAGTTTACTTATGCAGGGATGAAGATGGGTTCAGACTGAAGAAAAGAAAGGATTCGCCGATCGGTCAATGCATAATGTATCCTGACAGGCCTGACAGGACTCCGGTAATGCTGATCACGGGAGGAATACTGGCAAATCTCGCGGTAGGCGCTTTTTTTACATGGATCGGAGTAAGAGCGAAAAGTATTGATTCAACCGCTGTGTTTCTTAGTGCGGGCGGAATCATGGCTGCGCTTGGAATCCTTAACGCCGTACCTTTCTCAAGGACAAATGACGCATCAACATTCAGGGATATCGTGCGTTTCAAGGGGGCAGGCAAGCTATACAACAGATTGATGTGTGTTTATTCGGAATTGGAAAACGGCAGAGTACCTGCCGGTCTCAGCGCGCGGAATCTGAAACTCGGAGTGGATATCGGAAAAGGGAGAGTCAGGATTGATTCAGGACATTTCCTGGGTTGTACGATAGCCGAGGAGCTTTTATATTACCGACACCTGAAAGAGTCTGAAACCATTACTGGAGATAAAGTAGTACTGAGGGAGGAATCGGTATATGACATCTGAACCTCTCGGAATGCTGGCTGATATTACCGCTGCAGTTGTGATAATGTTTATCTTTCCTGTCATGTGTGTTCTGGGGCTGCGCGAAAACCTGACTGACAGATATGTACGCGGAATCGCCGAACAATTAGTGGAGACAGTATGCAGTGAAGGGTATATTGATGAGAATTTGTATGAGGCATTTATAACAAGGCTCGCAGCAGCAGGCGGAGGCAGAAACATTGATATAACGGAGACCATTCCAAGATATGAACCTGTGTATGTGGACGATATCTTTACCGGCAGGATATGCGAATATGATGATGTAAGGGGAAACGAAGAAATACTTTCAGAAATATATTCGGAAGAAGGATGCCGTTGTGCAGCGGATGCCAGAATATGTATCGAGATCTATGACGGAAAAACCGGTCTGGTAAGATGCACCGGAACTGTAAAAGGACGGGCTGCGAGATGAGGATATATCATTTTACACTGATATTTGCGGTTTTTGCGTTGATAATGTTTGCCATGACAGCCTTTTCTGTAGAAGAAAGGCTGGATGAAGAAAGACGATCAAATAATCTTGATCTTCTGCTTGATAAAGCATCACAAAGCGCGGCAGATGTTCTGAAAGAGGCACATGCTTCGGGAGTATACGGAGTCAGAGATCTGGCAGTCGATACTTTTTTCGCCTCATTAGCGGAAGGACTTGGATTATCTGATGGAACTCCTGCGCTTACTATGCTTCGTTTGTATGTACCGGTTATCGTTGTTGCTGATGAGAGCACCATTTTTGCTTGCTATGACGAATTCGGAAGAGCGGATAATGGAACGGCGACACTGACTCGGAAATGGAGTGAACCGATATCAAGGGCAGAATGTAATCTCGAGAAATGTCTTGAGGATTATTGCAACAGGCATAACGAAGTAGCCCAAAGAGCCGGAATCACCTATGAGTTTTATCTTCCTGAAACAGAAGGAGGGCTTTATCTGCGCAGTGGGGAAGGCCCCGGCTTTTTTGCGTTGTTTCAGGGCTACCCGTCGGACAGATCTGACGGGAAAACCTATAACAGTTTTTCATTTGCCGGAACCGGAATAGATGAGGCGGAGCAGTTTTTTATAAATCTGCAGGGAGAGGGATATGCTTCGGAAAGATATTTCCATAGAAAGGATTGCAGGTTTCTTACTGAAGAGAGCATTATGTTCGGTTCCAAAAAGAAATGTGCCGAATACGGTGCGTTTGAATGTCCGGAATGCGGAGATTGATCCGATCGGATGAAAGGAGAGAGGGGTATATGTTAAAAAAGATTATTGCGGTAGGTTTTCTGGCGATCATGATGATGTCTATTGCCATGCCTGAGATAAGAGTGGAAGCAGCAGAAAAGGTTACTGTCGGTGATTTTATTGCAATGCTCGAAGGTGCTAATGAGCATATCATCGTAAAAACAGAGTTGAAACGCAGCAAGAAGCTTATTTTGCAGGATGCCTGTGTTTTGCTTGTAAAAGCTTATGAGAGCCTTTATGGAAAAAAGATCTCAAAGGCTGAGACAAACTTTATCATCAGAAACAGGATATACGAGCCGGAGTCTGTATCTTCAAAGCGGATCAAGTGGCTGGCAAAGGCTTATGCATATGGTCTTATTGCAGGAGAGAAGACAGCCGACTATTCCGAACTGCGACGTTTTAAACCAAAGGCTAAATGCTCACGATCGACATGTAAGAAGATGATAGGAAGGCTTCTCGATGAAAAAAACAGATATAAGCTGACTTCTGATTTCCGCATGCTCAGGATATCTCAAAAAAGCCGACCTAAACTGGAAGGGTTTTATCCCTATATCCTTGAAAGCTTTCCCAACGGATATTATGACTGTATGTTTAACTTCATGGTCCATCAGGCAAAAACATTTGAGGCAAAGGAATCTCCTCTTTGGAATGCAAGAGGATGTGCAGATTACTGCAAAGTAATGACATGGGACACGACTTTTTCAAAACTGACCTTTGAGGACAGACTGGGAATCATATGTGATTATGACGATGATGACAGACTGAAAGTATACTGTGCATTTCTGACTCCGGCTGAATATGACGCAGGAGCTGCAGGCAGAAACAAAATAACAGGATACCTTGGAATGGCACTGGATGATCAGAGAAAAAGGAAGATGGCAGATACTGCCGAAGAATACGCGATGCATGTGCTGAATGTCGATTACAGAACGATAGCTGATGATATCGAATGGCAGGAATATATGCTGAAGAACGGAATAGATCAAAGCGATATCGACAGATATATCAGAGAATGTATTGAAGATGAGCTTATTATTGAGTGTGATATGACCGTTGCCGATATATCGGGTATTTACTTCGACAAAACACCGTTTACTTTTACACGCAGCGAGGGCGTGGTAAGGACTTATGCACATTATCGTGTCGTAAGTGATAATGGGAAGGCTTTTCCTTACGATGAGCTGACTATTTCGAATGGTGCAGGAACTCAGTGCCTTAGAAATACGGTAGTAAGCGATGATGGATATATGTTTGTATGGAAGCCGTGCAATGACTGGCAGGACGGTTATTTTGATATTGGAATGGAAAGCGACACAGAGGTGAATGCGGCAGTCTTTGATGTTATGCGGTATAAGGCGGTTTATATAGCGGCATTCGGCTATCCGTGCGAGACTCCGAGTTATTACAGAGGAACATATACTGTTGAAGGAGCATTAAAGTTCCGCAAGACGAACAGGACCAGAGAACAGTATATGGAAGAATGGGGGTATCTGTACTGCAGATAGATAGAATTAAAAAGATATCGTTTGGTATCACAATGTTTATTGTCCTGGTGCTTATAGCTGCGGCAGGGATAGCATACGGAGCGGATACGCCGGGAATTGATGATGACACGGTTATCACTGTTGAACAGGCCGGTTCATTGGCACCCTCAGAAGG
>JAGCZE010000319.1 GCA_017960415.1 Lachnospiraceae bacterium | reverse complement strand
TGATCCGACATATAGCAGGACCATGCATCATCATAGCGGTAGCCCTTTGGAAGATCGATCACAAAAATTCCTTCCCTGCCGCTTTCATGACAGATGGAAATCTCCGTGAGCGTTTTCTCATCAGATTCCTGCACGCTGTTTTCCTCACCGGATGGTGTTTCCACATCCATGATACCCGAAGAAGCATCATCCCCGGTCTGATCCTTTTCGTCTGTTCCGCTGCAGCCGGTCACCATCGACAGGATGAGCGACAGGACGATCACCCATACCGTTATTTTTTTCTTATTCATAGTGTCCTCCGTTTCATTGGTGAGCTGATACCCACCCTAGAATACTATTATAAGAAATCCGGCTGTTTTTCGCCCCCGCCAATCGGGTAGTATTAAGTGTTTTTTCGGGCTATTTTATTACGATTCCAAGGCTCCGTGCCATGGCGGCAAGCTCTGTCCGTGTGTGCATTCCCGTCTTTTCAAGCATATTCTGAACATGATACTTAACAGTACTTGCCCCGATACAAAGCCATTTTCCTATCTCCGCATTACTGTCGCCGGATATCAGTTCCCGCAGGATCTCCAATTCCCGGTCGGTAAAGTCGTGATTATTGGCATTCCCGATCTGAACTACCGGTGTACGGTCAGGATAAATATGTTCACCGGCCATGGTACGTTTCATTACCGTAAGTATAGGTTCCTTTTGCTGTTCTTTATACCAGAAGCTGTCAACGCCGATATCCCTCGCACGTTTAAGCCATGATGCCTCCGGCATGCTCGTGACAACGATGATCTTGACCTTCGGATATTTATTCTTGATCTCCCAAGCCGCATCGAGCCCGCTGCTTCCAAGCTCCGTCATAACATCCATCAATATCAGATCTATCTTCTCATGATCGCAGAAATCTATAGCTAGCGCAGCATTAGATACAGAAGCAATATGGATAAAATCCGGATCATTTTTAACAAAAATCTCAAAAAGCTGTCTGGGCATCTCCTGATCTTCCACTATCAATACTTTATAAGACATCTTTATTATCCTCCTTCGGAATGGTGATCATAAGTGCGAACCCCCTTGAAATATCTATATTCATCTGTCCTCCGATCTTTTCCACACGTTCCCGTACAGTTCTCAATCCACCTGTCTCCGAAATCGGTACAGCAGGCTGTATGCCATCGTTGGTGAAGATCGCTGAAAGAGTGTTATTATTTTCTCTTACAGAGATTGAAAGTTTTTTTGCATCGGCATGTTTTAAAGCATTTGCCATGGCCTCACGCGTTACGGACAGGAACAATGTAAGCGTCTGCACAGAATCGGTAACCGGCATACCGTCCCACACTATAGAGATACCGACAGCCGAAGCAAGAGTATTCAGATCTGATACGACATTTTTGCTTTTTCCGAACCCTGCTTTCCTGCAGAGCATAATAGCCTGAGTACGCCACATTTTTAGTACCGCACAGCGCTCCTTTTCATCCGAATCGTTTACCGCTGTTTTCTTCGTCTCAAGGATCATGCGATTCATCTCATCATGAATATTGACCTTCGCCTGCAATATCTCCTGACTGCGGACAACATCCTCGATCATTTCACCATAGGCCTTGATTTTTGTGGCAAGTTCTCCGGCTTTTTCGTTATTTAATCGCAATTCCTCTGTCTTTTTATACAGTTCGGTGATATCGTCTGCGATCAGCTCATGAAGATGCATTCCCCGGCCGTTTAAGATCCGATGCCTGAAAGAAACCGCAGTACCATCCGAAAGTGCATATATTTCCTTATCCTTTACAGATTCATAAAAGGAAGTCCCATCCTGCAGGAATCTGCCCATCAGAGAAAAGCAGATGTCATTCATCCTGTGATTGACAAGAACACACATCCCGTTATCCAGATAATAGCAGATACCGGCCGGCATAAGATCTATGCTTTCCTTAATAGATGCAGAGGTTATATGAGTTTTTTTCCATTTTTCTATATTTACATAAAAACATATATATACAATTGAAACAACGATGAGCCAGAAAATGAACAGTAAAAAAGGAAGATTTAAAAGATGAATTGCAAGCTGTACACCCTGCCCTTTCAGACGAAGCTCTGTACCTTCTCTGATCACATGTAATAAAAAATATGCAGATATAAAAACCAATGCAGCAAGAGCACATAACATAAAACGTTTTTGTCTGAGCAACAGCATCGTATCTGCAATTCCACCGAAACAGATAAGCAATGCCCACAGGCAAAAAGTATTCTGTAACAATATAGGTAATTCGATAAACGGGGTCATACTGTTTCACCTGCCTCTTCCAAAGGGATAGACACGAAAGAACTTCCGTCCTCTATTGTCAAGGTAGCGGTACTTTCAGACGGCAAAATGATCGATGCACCTTCAAATAAGCATTTCAGCACATCGCCGTTAAGAGAAATCTGCAAACCTTTCAGCATCGGAAAAGCCTGTTCCAAAAGCTGCTCAAAGAGTGAATAAATTTTAGCTGCATTTCCTGCAGATATGTTCCTGCTAGCCATTAAGACACATTCAGTCGGAATACCGGTCTCGCCAACATACTTAAGCGATTCCTGTATGGCAAGATACAGTTCTGTGGAATCGAAAGAATCACAATCTGCCGCCAGAAGAGTCAGGTTCGCAAAACGCTTGATATAAGCAGCCAAAATACATAACTTTTTCATCTGTGTGACATAACTTTCGGGATGCTGTTCCGTATACCTGCATATTTCGTCTATTTTCCGGGACTCGCCGGCTACTTTCTCTGCAATCTCGTCATAAGTTTTTGTCTTTGCAGCTATACGTGACTGCTTTTCCTTTAATTCATTTTGCAAACGATAAAGCTCTTTTTCCTCGCTGAGCCGTTCACCTGTCTCCCGGAGTTCATCACATATCCTGTTAAGCTCGGAAATATCATCCTGCCAATAGACAAAGCCGCCATGCACCTGTTTTCTGTGAATACGGGTATTAGCATCAATGTGGATATCTTCCTCACTCTTAAGCTCCTGCAGTGAGAGTTCCATGGCTGCCGGGCTTTTGTAAATGATATGATATCCTCTGTCAGCAATCTGCGCCGAAAGACCGGATATTTCAAACAATCTTCCGTAACCGTCATTTGACGGTATTAAACCTATGTGCATAAGACTCAGCCATATTCCGGCCATAGTAAAGCAGAGAGCCTCCGGAAATTCTCCTAAAAGATTTCCGTTTATTCTCGGCCATAAATCCAAGGAGTACAATATCAGATAGCAAATCCCCCAAACTGCGGGCAAAGCAGGAATCCATATAAGCTTTCGGCTTGCCGAAACGCGGCACTTAAAGGAAAGTATGCAGACAGTACCTAAAAACAACAGAGCAATCCAGATATAGATGATATAGAAAACAAAGGACCGTGAATAATCCGTATCCCAGCCGGCAAAATTAGGATTAAATCGGAAAACAAGCTGATGCTGATCGTTTGTCAATACAGCGATAGCAAGAATAAAAGTAATAAGACCCGCTCCCAATACACCCCGATGCAGCTTATGCTGATTCTCCTCTCCGACAGACAATGCAGCTTTAAGTGACAAAAAGGGAATGAACAGTGCAGGAATATAATACAGGTACCATATATGACGGGCTATGATATCTGTTTCTTCGAAAGCAATATATTTGGCACCTCTCAAAAGGATCCATACTGAAATAAATCCCGCAATGCTGATAAGATATCTTCGTATAACAGGATCGATAACGTGATCGCTGAAATATATTATCAATGCCAGCGAAAACACAAAAAGGACCGGTGTTGCACTAAGCCGTAACATAAAAATATCAGGATCGAAAGCTGAAACACAAGCAGCAAAAAACCAGGAAATAACAAGCAGAAGCAGCATCCGCAGAGCTCGCTTTATAACCATTCTACTCCTCCTTGAAAATAATTTCAGACGCTTTTTTTCTTTTTAAACAACTTTTTCCCATCTATCACATCGGCAGCTCCTATCAGGAATGCAAATACAGATATGCATAATGCCCTGTGTACAAAGAAATAATGGAGTACCGAATGGTTGCGCATAACAAGTATACGCAGGTAAGGCACAAGTCCAAGTACAAGTAAGAAAATGATATATTTCCAATCTATCTTCTTTTTGTGATATACATAGGTAAAATACAGGATTATAACAAACAGTACACCCGCTATGATGGCTCCGGTAAGACCGTAATCCAAAGGGAATACACAGGTTACATTTCTTTTGACAGAGAGCCAGAGATATCCGAATATTGACATATCTCCCAGATTCCCCGCCATTCTTTCTTCAATATGCTCCGTCACATATGGCATGACATTTTCTCCTATGACGATGGAGGCCGTGATCCATTTCATAACCCACATGCCGACATATCCTGCTCCCCAAAGTATAGCTGATCTTATTGAATACCATATCTCACCTTTTACATTTGGCTGTACTTTCCTCTTCTTCCTAATGATCAATGATAGCATAAGTGGGATCATAAGAGTTATGGTCTCTGTGGTGAGGAAGTCAAGGAATATCGTCACCATACCTGACACCATAAAGATGATGCCCATATATTTATCTTTCCCTTTACGCGTCATTGCTACTACGATGATGGAGAATATCAACATACATAAAAATGTCCATGTATACTCCAGCGAAAAAGGCACATACCATACACTGACCGCTATTAAGGAAAGACCCAGAAGTCCCACATATATTGTACATTTCGCACGTACCAAGAGAAATGCAAGGACAACAAATAATACAATGAGCAACATTCCATGCCATATGTATATCTGTCTGATATTCATAAATGTATGAAGCAGTCGCATAACACCGGCAGAACCATGCCAATACCTTAAGTACTGCTGGTTTTTCTGCTCGTCAAG
>JAGCZE010000318.1 GCA_017960415.1 Lachnospiraceae bacterium | reverse complement strand
GGTCTTGCTCACGCCGTACATCGGATCGAGCGCAACCCGCAGCCCCGCGTGCTTTATCTTCTCCACGTCAACGGCCTCGAGAATTGCGTCAATGTAATCGTTGAGCGGATAGATTTCTTCGATAATGCCGCTTTTAACGCCCTCATCATAATCGAGCTCCGCGACGGGGATATCTGTTACATTATTGATATATTCCTCGATCTGGGCGGTCTGGGTCTCATCGGCGTCCCTGCCGCCGTAAGTGAAGACTTTGATGCCGTTATAGACAGCCGGGTTGTGACTTGCGGTGACCATCATACCGTAATGCATATCATGCTTCATAACATAATACATAACAAGAGGTGTGGGAGCAGCTTTATTGACCAGATATACCTTTACGCCTTCCTTGGCGAATACACAGGCCGCCCATCTCATAGCCTCTTTCGACAGGAAGCGCTTATCGTATCCGATCACGATCCCTTCGCCTGTCACGCCTTCATCTTTCATCTTATCAAGCATCGCTCTCGATAAGATCTGTATGTTCTCTTTTGTAAAGCCGTCTCCGATCACAGCTCTCCATCCGCCTGTACCAAACTTGATCATGCTTAACCTCCATGCTGAAAATGTTTTACTCTAGTGGCCCATATTTGCAACGATCTCATGTGCAGTTCCGCCGGGATATGCGGGAATGCTCCCGACCTTCTCGCCGTCTGCATACAGTTCCTTAACTCCCTTCATGACCCCGTCGGGATTCTTTACGGTAATATTGTATACAGCTCCTCTCCATACCCTGCTGACCTTAAATTCCTTCCAGTCTGAGGGGATGCACGGATCGATGATGAGCCGGTCAAAATCGGGCCTTATGCCGAGGATATACGCCGTCGCCGAATAATATGACCACCCGCCCGATCCGGTCATAAACGGGTGTCTAGCCCTTCCGTATGCCGAATGGTCCCTGCCCGCAATGAACTGGCAATAGGAATAGGGCTCGCTCTCCCTGATCTCGATCATATCATTCTGATAATAAGGGCAGAGTGCATTGTAGAATTTCATTGCGATATCGCCGCGTCCGAGCATACATGCCGCTGCCTGTGCCCAGGGATTCGGATGCGAGAAGATCGCCGCATTTTCCTTCAGACCCGGATAGACTCTTGTTACAAAGCCTATCTCAGGGTCGGGCTTGGTATAAGCAGGCTGGTTCAGTAATATCCCGTAAGGGGTGTACAGGTATTTATCGATTGCATCAAGCGCCTTATTTCCGTGATCGGAGTCTGCCGCACCCGACAGGATCGCCCAGGAGTTTGACTCAAGATGAACCCTTCCTTCTTCATCCTCATGGGTTCCGATCTTCCTGCCGGACTTTGTGATGCCCCTGATGAACCATTCTTCGTCCCAGAGCTTATCATTGCAGACTTCCTTTACCTTGTCTGCGATCGCCCGGTATTTTGCGGCATCATCATTTCTTTCGAGTCGCTGTGCCAAAGCAACGAAATTATCCAGTGCCCAGTAATGCAGGAAGCTGACCATCGCACTCTCACCGCCGCCGAGGTTCAGACAGTCATTCCAATCGGCGCGCAGCCCCTTGCATATCCCGCTTTCTCCTACCTGTTCGGCCGAGAAATCAAGGATCCTCTTCATATGGTCATAAACAGATTCGGTAAAGTTCTGCCCTTCCACAAAGGTCTCCGCTTATGTGAGCTGTTTGTCGGCAAATCCGAGATCTCCGGTCTCTTTTATGTAATTTACTATCGAAGAAACGAGCCAGAGCGCATCATCGGAACAGGCATCGTCAAGGCCGTGGATGACGCTCTTATCCGCCTTCGGAACTACTGTCGGCGAATCAAAGGGTTTCTCCGAGTTGTCCTCTTCAAACCATTCGGGCTGGAAAAGATGCAGGCCGTAGCCCTTTGTGGTAAGGCCTTTTAGGAGCTGTTCTATCCTTTCCCTGCATTTATCCGGATTTGAGTGGGGAATGGTCATCGAATCCTGCGCCGTATCGCGGTATCCGAGTCCGACCCTTCCGCCTACCTCTATAAATGAAGCGAAACGCGAAAACATCACATTTATTTCCGACTGATAAAGGGTCCAGGTATTGATGAGCGAGTTCATGCCTGCGTTCGGCGTATCAATGACCATCTTGTCACATTTTTCCTTCCAGTAAGCGGCCATATCGGCGTATGCAGCATCAACCGCCGCAGGATCGCTGTATTTTGCGCGGACCCTTGCGCCTTCGCTCCTTCTGCCCTCTCCGAGCATATAGATCAGTCTGACTTCCTCGCCCGGAGCGAGCCTGATCTTCTTCATGAGGCTTCCGCAGTGGTTCATGCCCTTCTCTTCAGAGCCGTAGCATTCGCCGTTTACAACCGCCTGCGGATTTGTTTCCGTATTATATGTACCGATGAATCTGTCCCTTACACAATCAAATCCGTCCGGTTCAAAATTCGCGGTAAAGTACTGATAACCGTCCTGCTCGTAATAGAGATCCTCTTCGATGATCCCGTCCCTGTAGGAGCCGCCGGCGCAGTAGAGGCTCATCTGAAAATTGATATTATCTATCATTACATGATGAAAAGAAAACTCCAGATACGAGAAAACGCTTAAGTCCCTCTCCCCGGTTCCGGTATTCTTGAGCCTCACATCCCACAGAAGCACATTTTCTCCTCTTGGGATAAACAGCTTCTCGGACGAAGTGATCCCGTCATATTCACATTCATAGACAGTATAGGAAAGCCCGTGCCGTGTCGTATATTTCGCCTTGTCCAGGTCTTTCCCGACCGGCTGCCACGAAGCCGACCAGTAATCCTTCGAATCATTATCCCGAAAATAGATATAAAACCCGGGCCTGTCCATAGGCACGCTGTTGGCGTGAAATCTTGATATCCTGTGATATTCGGGCGATTTATAGAATGTATAGCCGCCTGCCGTATGATTTACGACTGCCGCCATATCCTCCACTCCGAGATAGTTCGTCCACGAAGTCGGCAGATCGACCCTTTCGATCACATATTCCTTATTTGCATCATCAAAATACCCATAACGCATAGCAATTTCCTCCCATCGGCATATTATCGCTTTATCTGTATTATATAAGCTTTAATTCAATAAAGTATATGGCTAAAGATGTTATTCTTTGTTCGTTTTTGCTGATTTTGGGCTGATGGCATTGAGTGGGGATTGTAGTTTAATCCGGTATTTTGAACCTAGAAGACAGGGTTGCAGATTAAAATCACTATTTTCATACATAATAAACACAAATAGACAAAACATGCCAACATCAGCAATTCATTTATGATCTCCTTGTGATAATATGAACAGGAAGGAAAATATGCTTTCATATGAGGTTTTTAGGCAGTTACGCATTATTTTTCATATAATGACGGGGCAAATTAGTTATGACGAAAATATGTAACAAATTGTTTAAAGTCGTTTTCAACTGCCTGCAAACATATTATATTTTAAGAGGAAGGATCGAAATGAATAGACTAAAAGAACTGTTATAATATTTCTGGCTTTTTCGATCATCATCGGAACCGGATGCAGCAGGGGCGGGATCGGTAACGATACAAAAGAAACTTCTATAAACAATACAAACGATAAGGGGAGTGATATTATGAAGAACACAGAAAAGAAGGATGCATCAGCAGAAAAGGCCGGAACCGGCCATATCGGCGGGAAAGAGATCATTGTTTATTATCCGAACTGGAAACTGGGAGGGGAGAACGGAGATGTCGAGGATATTCCGTGGGAAAGCGTTACGATGATCAATCATGCGTTTTGGGAGGTTTTTCCGTTATCCGGCGAAAATGAGACTTCTTTTGAAAGGCGTGCGGCCGGAAAGGAAGCAAGGACGGGTTTTGGCATAAGATCGACTCTTCCCGATAACGATAAAATAATATTCGAAAAATACAGGGAGTACCATAAGCTCTACCCTGATGTAAAAATCCTGATCTCCATCGGCGGATGGTCCAGATGCGGTTATTTCAGCGAGATGGCATATACTGAAGAAGGCCGCAGCGGCTTTGTAAAATCCTGTGTAGAGTTGCTGAAGGAGAATGATTGGATTTCCGGCATAGATATTGACTGGGAATACCCTTCCGGAAGCAATGACGGGGAGAGAATGCCCGAAGACGAGAATGATCAGGGATGCCCTGTTTTCGGAACGAGCCTTGAGGACAGGATCAATTTCCCGACGCTGTTAAAGGAGCTCAGAGAAGCTCTTGCAGCGGAATTCGGGGAAGGCAAAAAGCTGCTCACGGCCTGCGCGTC
>JAGCZE010000003.1 GCA_017960415.1 Lachnospiraceae bacterium | reverse complement strand
CCGACTGTAAGCCCGAAAAAGATAAGCACTAAGAGTATTCCGGCGTAGATGAACGATACCGGGAGCATGAACAGCGAGAATATCTCAAAGAGCAGGAAAAATGCAAAAGCCAGGGTCACCATCAGGTGGATCAGCCTCTCATGCTGAAAGTAAGCTATCTTCGTCTCAAACTCGGAAAGAACTTCACGGGTCTTCTCAACGGGAGAACCCTTCATGTCATTATCAATATACTTCCGCACGGCATCCATCGTCTGCTGAACATATTTCTTCATAGGCCGAACCTCCGGTTGATATAGTTAATGACCTGCCGTTTATTCATTGTCCAAAGCGGAGCTATAAGGCTCTTCTTCGGTCCGTCTCCGGTAAACCTGTGGATCACTGCATCTTCAGGCAAAAGCCCTACTGCTTCTTCCACAATATCAAAATACTCTTCCATATCAAGTATCTCAACTGCATTATTGTAATACAGCTTTTCCAAAGGCGTATTCTTCAGCACGTACAGACAGGTGAACTTGTATCCGTCACTTCCCGCCCTGCAGCTGGTCCTTACCGTATCCATCATCTTATCCCTGTCCTCTCCGGGGAGACCGAAGATAATATGCGTGATCACGTTGGCTCCTATGGCTTTCAATGAGGGTACCGCACTGACATATTCGGATGTCTTATAACACCGGTTAATATATTCGGCCGTATCATCGTCCGCAGTCTGAAGTCCGAGCTCCACGAACAAAGGCATCCTTTTTGCCTGCCTCCCAAGTACATCAAGGATCTCCGGGCCCAGACAGTCCGGTCTCGTCGCAATCGAGACAGCCTCTATTCCTTCGCAGGACGAAGCCTCCAAAAGCTTATCCTCGAGATACTCCGGGCTGCAGTATGTGTTCGTAAAGCTCTGGAAATAAGCGATGTATCCGGCATCGGTACCGGCCTTGTCCCTGACCCGGTCTATTGCCCTGCTGATCTGGGTCTTAACAGGATCCCTGCCGCAGGATGCGAACTCTCCCGATCCACCTTCGGAGCAGAATATGCACCCGCCCGTTCCTTTGCTCCCGTCTCTGTTGGGACAGGTAACATCAAGCGATATGGATGCCTTATACATCTTATGTCCGAACACATCGCGAAAATATCTGTTGGCAGTGATCATCAGAAAACATCCTCCGGATGAAACGGGTCTGACATTATCTTATCAGTTTTATCCTTTCCTGTTGTGATCTCCGCCTCTGCTGCACTCCTGATCACGCTTTTACCGTAACGTCTGTTGATGTCATCGATAGCCTTATTAAGCCGGCTGTCATGCTTACTGACACCGGTATTCGAAAAAAGTGTCAGCTGCTCTCCGCAATCCTGACCCACGAGCTTTGTGCAGCGTACACCGATGCTCCTTACACCTTTGCTCCAATCATAGGATTCCTTAAACAGATCCCTGGCAGCCGCATATATCTCCCCTGCATCATCCGAAGGACTGAACAATGGACGTTGCTTCTCATATATCCCGAGATCGCGGTCTCTTACCGTTATCTGAACCACAGTCCCCTTAAGCGAATGCCTGCGAAGTCTTTCGGCAACCCTTTCAGAGAGCATGTGCAGCGTTCTTTCTATCTGTCTGTCGGAAGTCATGTCCTCCGGTGTCGTTGTGGAATTCCCGACCGATTTAGGGGTGCGTTTAAACCCAGATTCAGCCACGGGGGCATCATCCATCCCGTTGGCATATTCCCATAACACAACCCCGGCCTTACCGAGATAGCGTCCGATGAAGTCTCCGTCTGATCTTGCCAGATCTCCGATGGTATGTATGTTTATCCTGTGAAGCTTATCAGAGGTATGTTTTCCTGCAAATAACAGGTCTGACACAGGCAGGGGCCAGATCTTCTCTTTCCAGTCAGTGTCAGAAAATACCGTTGTCGCATCAGGCTTTTTATAATCACTTCCGAGCTTTGCAAACACTTTGTTGAAGCTTATCCCCACGGAACATGTGAGCTTGAATTCATTCTTCACCCTGTTCCTTATCTCAAGCGCGATCTCCTCTGCTTCCGGATAACCGGTGACTGTATCGGTCATATCGAGCCAGCATTCATCCAGCCCGAAAGGCTCGACCCTGTCAGTATATTCATAGTACATCTCACGGAGCCGTTCGGAATAGAACGAATACTTCTCGTGATGGGATTCGACAAGCACCAGATCAGGACACTTAGCCTGTGCCTGCCATATGGCCTCGGCGGTTTTTATGCCATACTTTTTTGCAGGCTCATTCTTGGCAAGGATTATTCCGTGCCTGGTCTTAGCATCCCCCGCAACGGCCATCGGGACATTCCTGAGTTCCGGCCTGGAGATCATCTCGACCGATGCAAAATAGCAGTTCTGATCTATGTGAAAGATAATGCGGTTCATGGAAATGATTTTACCACAAAAACAAACATATTTTCTGTTTTCTGAAAGATATAAATCAGTTTGTTTATTGAAACTTAATGATTTAACTATATAAAAACACTTTGACGTGTTGTATACTATATTCTGTAAAAATCAAAAAATCGCAATTTTGTAAAATAGCGTGCCGGCTTGCCGGAAGAGACTAAACAATGGGAGGTATATAATGGCTAAGCAAAAAGTATTTCTTGTAGATGACGATAGCGATATCCTGGTCTTGAACCGTGATTTTCTGGAGAGCGAGGGCTACGATGTCGTATCAGCAACAAATTGTGCTGATGCGCTCGTAAAGATCAAGCTTCACAGCTTCTAATGTATCGTATTGGACGTAATGCTCCCTG
>JAGCZE010000317.1 GCA_017960415.1 Lachnospiraceae bacterium | reverse complement strand
GATCCCTATTGTTGTCGGAGCTTCTCTTTTTTTGGGTTCAGTCAGGCTTTTATTTTTTTACATTCGTTTTATTATACCACATTAGATTTTTCGGCGCAAGCCGTCTGAATAAGTAGCTTAGCCAATGTTTTTAACTTGACACATTTCTTTTGTGAGGTATAATAATAACATACTCTATGCACCCGTAGCGAAGTGGATAACGCGCAGTCTTCCGAAGTCTGAGATCACAGGTTCGAATCCTGCCGGTTGCGTTTTCTTTTTTATCACAAACGGAGTGTACTGCAGATATGGGGAATGTTATACTGATCCTGAGCTTTTCCGTCCTGGTTGCGGCGATGTGGATGGTTATCTACGTCTTCCTTCAGGCGCCTTCTAAAGAACAGAAATACACTGTTCTTTTAGCAGTATGCAACTTCATAATGTGTACGGGCAACCTCCTGTCTGTCGGCTCAAAAGCAAAAGAAGCCGCGGAAGTCGGTCTCCACATCACATTTTTGGGCGGTGTCTTCGTTCCTTTCTGTATTTTGCTGATCTGTGCTTCCATATGCCACTATAAGTTCAATGATGCGATCGTGATCGGCCTTGCCATCCTGAATATGGCATTTGCCTCGATCATGTTTACGGATACGGTCTCTCATTATATGTACAAAAAAGTCCTGATCTACAAGAAGGACCTGGCCAATCTGTATTCTCTCGAATACGGTTTCATGTTCTATTTCTTCATTTTCTATATTGTGGGTTACCTGCTTGCGATATTCTACATCATCAACAAAACACGCCTCACCAAACCAGTATTATATAAGAACCTTAAATCCACCCTCCGAAATTTCATAATGACCAGTATTATAGCCATCCTGCCGTTCCTTGCTTCAGTCATCACACGTCTCGATCTCGACGTGACCTGCTACGGATGCACGCTGGCACTGGGATTTTTCATCTACACGCTGCATCGCGAACGCATATATGTCATGCAGCAGAATTCTTCGGAGCTGATCCTCAATGACCTGGACGATATCCTGCTCGTACATGATCTCGAATATCACTATGAATATGCCAATTTGCAGACCATCAAGACATTTCCCGCACTGCAGGATCTTCCGTTCAATCTCCCGCTTCAGGGAGTTGATGTCAAGATCGACCGGCTGCTCACATTGAAGAACAATGAACATTACAAGATCGACGATACCGAATATCTGTGCCGTGTCATCCCCGTAACCTCCAACGACAAGCTTCAGGGCTATATCCGCTGGCTTCATGACGAAACCGATGAGCGCAGATATACGCGTCAGATCATTGAACTCAAAGAGGAAGCAGAGCTCGCCAATAAAGCAAAATCCACCTTCCTTGCCCATGTTTCCCACGAGATACGTACTCCCATCAACGCCGTTATCGGAATGAATGAACTCATTATACGCGAGTGCACCGAACCCGATATCGTTGTATATGCCGAGCAGAGCATGCGTGCCGGAAGAACACTGCTCTCTCTGATCAATGACATTCTGGATATTTCCAAGCTTGAAGCCGGAAAGATGGAACTCGTGACCGGTGAATACGAGATCGCGCAGATGATCGACGATATCACGGTCATGACTCAGTTCCGCGCCGAAGAGAAGGGACTTGATTTTATTGTCAATATTGACGAGAACATGCCGGATACGCTGATCGGCGATGAAACAAGAGTAAAACAGATCATCACAAATATCGTCACCAACGGTGTAAAATATACCGAAAAAGGCTCGGTAGTCCTGAGTCTGTCATTTTCGAACAATATTCTTAAGGTCATTGTGCGCGATACCGGTATCGGCATCCGTAAAGAAGATATGGAGAAGCTCTTCGCAAGCTTTGAACGCATAGAGAATAAGACTACCCACAAGACAGAAGGTACAGGCCTCGGAATGAGTATTGTTACGCTTCTGCTGAAGATGATGAACGGCAGGATCGAAGTCGAATCCGAAGTCGGAAAAGGTTCTGTATTCACCGTATACATTCCTCAGACAGTCGGAAAGACCCAGACAAAGCATGATTCCGAATCTCTTGCCGGAACCGGCAGGCTTTCAGATGCCGGAGGCAGATCATCATCGGCACGTAAAAATAAAAAGCCCGATAAATCTTCAGAAATTCATGAAAATGTTTTACAGGAAAACGGATCTGCAAACAAATCAGGCGATGGTTTACAGAGCAATGGAGCTGTCAGCGTTTCGGGCGATGTTTCGCAGCAAGCTGATTCTGTCGGTGTTTCGGGCAGTAATTCTCAGGAAAGTACTCCTTCAGGCAGTTCCGTTTCCGGGAAGCCGTTATCGGACACAGCCATAACCGCAAAAGACAAATCAACAGGCAAAGGCGTTGTCAGATTCCAGGCTCCCGAGGCGCGTATCATCATCGTCGACGATACCAAGACCAACCTGTTTGTTGCAACTTCCCTGATCAAACGCACAAAGGTTATCACAGATACCGCACGTTCAGGCCGTGAATTCCTTGAAAAAGCCGCTACGGTAAAATACGATGTTATCTTTATGGATTATCGTATGCCTCAGATGAATGGCGTTGAGACGATACATAAGCTTCATGCCGTTAAGGGTATCAACAATGATACCCCCATTGTCATGATGACTGCCGAGACCGATCCCGAATCTCTCGAACTTTTCAAGTGCTGTCAGGTAGCCGAAACACTCATCAAACCCATTGATCCGGTAAGATATGAAGCTCTTTTGGCTTCCATGCTCCCGCAGGATAAAGTAAATTATCTGTGATCATTAATACTTTAACTGCTTTTTGAAAAAATTTGATTTCTGCCTTTTCAGGCAATAAAAAAAGCCACCTCGTGGCTTCTTTTATTTTTCTCATGCTTCTTTTGCAATGATTTCCTTCTTGTTGTAGCTGCCGCAGTTCTTGCATACTCTGTGAGGCATCATAAGCTCACCGCACTTGCTGCACTTTACAAGGTTAGGAGCAGTCATCTTCCAATTAGCGCGACGGCTGTCTCTTCTTGCCTTAGAAGTTCTGTTTTTCG
>JAGCZE010000316.1 GCA_017960415.1 Lachnospiraceae bacterium | reverse complement strand
GAGGGGAAGGTAACTCTGCTATTCCACTTTTTACCCTTCCCCTCAAGGGGAAGGCAACTTTGCTTTTCCACTTTTCAGCCTTCCCCTCGAGGGGAAGGTGCCTCACGAAGTGAGGCGGATGAGGTGTGATTTATCCAAGTTTCTTAATAGCTTCGCCCATCTTCTCATACAGTTCATTGGCGGACGCCATATCACTGCCCTTTATGCCGTAATAGAACTTGATCTTGGGCTCGGTTCCCGAAGGCCTTACACAGCACCACATATTATCCTCGAGAACATAATACAGAACATTCGATTCGGGAAGATCGGTGGCGCCCTTCTCACCCGTTACATAATTCTCAACGGTATGAAGCTTGTAGTCCCTTGCCTCGATGACCTTGACTCCCGCAAGCTCCTTAACAGGATTCTTTCTCAAGTTATCAAGGATCGCAGCGATCTTCTCTGCTCCGTCAATGCCCTTCATCGTAACCGAAACGGCTCCCTCACGGAAATAGCCGTATTCTTCGTACATTTCTATCATTCTGTCCCAAAGGCTCTTGCCCTGCAGCTTGTTGTAGGCTGCGGCTTCGCACAGGCCCATAACTGCGGCGATGGCATCCTTGTCTCTTGCATGGGTACCGATCAGGCAGCCGTAAGACTCCTCATAACCGAACAGATAGGTATTGTCCTTCTTTCCTTCTTCAAACAGCTTGATCTGCTCACCGATGTACTTGAAGCCCGTAAGGGTCTCGATCAGAGTGCAGCCGAATCTCTCAGCGACAACATCGCACATATTTGATGTAACGATAGTCTTGACAACTGCGCCGTTTGAAGGAAGCAGTCCGAGCTCTTTCCTGGTGGAAAGCTCATACTCGCACATCAGAGTTCCGCTCATATTACCGGTAAATGCCTTATACTCGCCGGTCTTCGAATCCTTCGCAAATACACCGAGTCTGTCGGCATCGGGGTCGGTTGCAAGAACAATGTCGGCATTGACCTTTGCTGCGAGTTCGAGTGCAAGCTTAAATACATTGGGATCCTCGGGATTCGGATATCCGACAGTGGGGAAATTGCCGTCCGGCAGCTCCTGTTCGGGAACAACATATACCTTCTTGAATCCGAGTGTATCAAGTATGCGTCTTACAGGCAGATTGCCTGTTCCGTGAAGAGGCGTATAAACTATCGTCATATCCTCAGCGGCTTTTTGATCACATCGGGACGAAACACAAGCTTCATGAGCTCGTCATTGTATACCTTATCGATGTCCTCGCCGATCACATTGTACAGCCCTGCTTTTGTCGCATCCTCAAGGCTCATGGTCTTGCAGAGCGAAAAATCCTCAATCGAATTTACTTCGGCAATAATGCCTGTATCATGAGGAGGTGTTACCTGTGCACCGTCCTCCCAGTAAACCTTATAGCCGTTGTATTCGGGCGGATTGTGGCTGGCAGTAACAACGATACCTGCGATGCAGTGAAGATGTCTCAATGCGAAGCTGAGCTCCGGAGTAGGTCTTAATGTATCGAACCTGTAGGTTTTGATACCGTTGGCGTTCAGCGTCAGAGCCGCTTCCCGGCTGAATTCGATCGACATGTTACGTGAATCGAAAGCAATCGCAACGCCCTTATCCTGACCGTTATTTTTTATAATATAATTTGCAAGTCCCTGGGAAGCCCTGCGGACTGTGTAAATGTTCATCCTGTTGATGCCGGCACCGATAACACCGCGGAGTCCGCCGGTACCGAATTCCAGTGATTTATAGAATCTGTCCTTTATCTCATTATCATTACCCTTGATCGCTTCAAGTTCCTTTTTTGTCGCCTCGTCAAAACATGAGCCTGTAAGCCAATTTTCATACTCTTTCATGTAATCCATAAAATAATACCACCTTTCAGAATAGTATAAAATCTCGTTTATTATTTTACATCAAAATACACAATTTAACAATAGTTTTCTTGCAAATGCTACATTTATCTGATATAATAAATATTGGGTAAGAATACACAATTTACATTTAACATGAACCGCGACCCTAAGTGACAGTTTTTCCCGTATTATCGGAAGGAGGTGTTGCCTGTGAGCGAAACAGCAAGAGGTTTTATCAAAGTCCTCATCAGTGAAGATTCCATGCAGGCACGCCTGTGTCTTGCCACAAACCGTGATCAGCCGTCTTCCGAACAACCGGTCCCTTTTACCCGTGATAATGTATTGACTGCCCTTTCTGTTGCCGGAGTCAAAGCCGGTATCAAAAACGAAATGATCGATGATATGATCGAATCGCGCACGTTTGATGCGTTCAGGGTTGTTGCCGAAGGAAAGCCTCCGTTGAACGGAGTCAGCGGCTCCTACAAATATCATTTTAATACCGAACATAATAACAAACCCAAGGTTCTTGAAGACGGAAGTGTCGATTATCATACGATCGAAGGATATGAACCTGTTTCAAAGGACGCTCTTATCGTAACATATACTCCCGCTACCAACGGACATTTCGGATTCAATGTCAGAGGCGCCGTAATTCCGAATGTCAAGGGCAAGGAGCTTCCCCGCCTGAGCGGATCAGGATTCCACACAAACGAAAACAATACAGAATATTATGCCGATGTTGACGGCAAGGTCGAGCTCGGACGTTCCGGTGAACTGATCGTAAGCAATGTTCTTGAGATAAAAGGCGATGTAGACTTAACTACCGGCGATGTCATCTTCAACGGCGATGTAATCATCAGCGGCAACGTGGTCAACGGCCTGAGGATCGATGCAGCCGGCGATGTAACGATCAACGGTAATGTAGAAGGTGCCGTGATCTGTTCCGGCGGTGATATCACGATGAAACTCGGAATGCAGGGCGGCGGACGCGGAGTTATCAAATGCGGAGGCTGTCTCTTCGGCAAATTCTTCGAACAGGTCAAGATCGAAGTAACCGGTGACCTGCATGCATCATCAATGATGAACTGTGACGTAAGCTGCAGCGGCAACATTTATGTCACCGGTCGTCACGGTATTTTGGTCGGCGGAAACATTTCCTGCCAGGGCAATGTGGAAGCCACGATCATCGGCAACCTTGCCGAAGTAAAAACTTACCTGAACATTGGCATTACCGAGCAGAACATCCTTAAGATGAACGAACTTGAGAAGACCTCCAGAGACCTACAGGACAAGATCGGCAAACATACAGAACTTAAGAGCAAGCTTGAACTGATCAGGAATCCCGCGAACGCCAACGAACTTGCGACTATGAAGCAGCAGGTCGAAGCTTCGCTGAATGAGCTCCACAAACGCCAGCAGGACGCCTTCGATGAACTAGAGCAGCTCAAGCAGAAGCTTGCCGCATTTTCAAGTTCAAAGGTAGTCGTGCACAAATATCTTTATCCGAATGTAAAGATCAATATCTCGGGAGCATATTACACAGTAACCTCAGCCTTCGTTAATCTTGTTGTCAAGAATGTTGGGGGTGAGATCCAGTTGTATAACGAGCCGTAAGTATTTCCCGTCTGAAACCCCGCTTATACAATGTAACGCAAGAATGTTTTACAATCCGATTTGTCAAAAAAAGGCATCCTGACCGAATGATACATCATCCGATCCGGGTGCCCTATTTGTTTTCTTGGCTCTAATTATTTGTTTTCTTTTACACAAATGTACAATCTGATATATTCCTCATCATTGACATTGATCGGGATCGAGATCGCGGGAATCTCCGAGTTCAGCTTCATCTTCTTTCCGTGCATGGAAACAGGAGGGGTAATATCGAAAATAATACCCATCGTAGAAAACAGCGTAGCTGTATTGCCCAGGATCATATTACCGAGCTCTCCCAATGCGGAGCAGGCCATATCATCCAGCTCGTTGACAGGCATACCCATCATCATGGTGCTGGCGATAGCCTTCGAACTATTATCTGTCATCCTGAAAAAAACCTGACCGCGCATAGCACCGGTAACACCTACCTGGATCAGGAAAGTATCTTCTTCAAAAACAAGTTCAGCCAGTGCAGGCTTGCCAATCTTGCCGCCGGGCATGCCAAGCATCTCCAAAATGCTTATTGTTGCTTGTAAAAAAGGATTGATGTACTTAATATCTAAAGCTTCCGCCATGTTGTACGCCTCCGGATTTCACGTTTAACAATACTGTAACACAAATTTACGAAAATAGCAAGTATAAAAGATATAATAATGTGATAATCAATCCGACGCATATCATCATCATTCCGTAAGACAATGTAGACGATATGATCTTGCCTGTTCTTTCGGTTCCGAGCACCCTTGCCTTGATCATGTCATAGGTCGGATGCTCTTTGATATATAACGGCTTAAACAGGGTCTTGTTCAGGAATCTTATGACGGCATCGAGTGAGCCTGCGATAAAGCGCGCAATTGCTTTGAGAACATACATGACTCCGTCAAAGATCATTTTCGGAAGCGTATTTGATACAAATACACCGACCGTCCTGAACAGGAACGGGAAAAATCCCAGTAACAGAGGTCTGTAAACAAGTTCTTCAAGGTCGAGGCGCTTCGGCCAGAGATCCCTGTAAGTAATATTTCCTTCGGCATCCCTGCCGCACAGAAGCTTTCTTGAAAGCAGGAACAGGACAATTCCTATCCCGATGGATATCATACTGCCCTTCAGATTTTCGAGGGAGAATATCTTCAGTTCTTTCAGGATCATCCTCTGTTCCGAATTGTACGAATATGTATTGAAATTGCCCATATATGCGGCAATCCTTGATATATACAGCTTGGCACCGAGTCCGAAGGCCACAATCAGAAATGCCGGAGGTACGATGGCAAGATATGTCATTATTCCCACATCCTCATTCTTCTCGGGACTGTGTTTTAACATCAGCGAAGGCTCATCCACAAACAGGCAGTAGAACAGCTTCGTCATATAGGCAAATGTCATTCCGCCGCTGAACAGATACAGCCATTCCAGCACGGAAAAGAATGTTTTAAGGCTGTCGGCCGAAACATGAATAAACTCAACAATTCCCTCATGAATCAGTGTTTTGGCTACATATCCCGAAAGAAGCGGTACACCGGATATTCCGAGTGCTCCGATCAGGAACAGTATCTTGAGGATCGGTTTGTTGCGTCCGAAACCACGTATATCATTGAGATCCAGCTTATGGCATTTCATATAGACCACCGCCGCACACAGGAACAATGTCAGCTTGAACAGCGAATGGTTGACCATATACAGCATTGCCCCCGAAAGTGCCAGCGTACACTCTTCTTTTAACAACGGTATCAATCCGCATCCGATCATGATAAATCCGATCTGAGATACCGATGAGCAGGCCAGCGTGCGTTTAAGATCTACCGAGAACAGCGCCAGAACCGCTCCTGTGAGCATTGTCAACATGCCCAGTATACAGATCAGCAATCCGAAACCGTCCACATCATGGAATATCTCCATGCACAGGATAAGCACACCGAATATACCGCTTTTGGTCAGAATACCCGAGAGTAGCGCACTTGCCGGTGCAGGTGCAACCGGATGTGCCTTCGGAAGCCAGATATGAAGAGGAAAACTGCCGGCTTTTGCTCCGAATCCGAAGAGGATCAGCCCGCCTGCAGCACACAGTTTATGAAATTCGGTTCTGTACAGTTCTCCTTCCGCTCCGCCCAAAGTAAGGGTGCTTCCTTTCCTGATCACCTCGGCAGCCGCTTCCCTGACTTCGCGCAGGTTCATTGTTCCGCAAACATTATTCAATAGCAGCAGTCCCATCAGCATTACCAGACCGCCTATTACCGCTACGGCAAGGTATGTGCCGGCAGCCATCATTGATTCGTGTTTCTCGGTATGGGCTACATATGCATATGATGGAATCGACATTATCTCAAAGAAAATAAAGGTCGTATACAGGTCATTTGAGAGAAAAACACCCAGAGTCGCAGCAAATGTCCACATGCTGAGTATCTGGTAGCGCATGAGATTGTCGCCGTGATGCCCGAAATAATCTTTTGAAATATAGGTACTGCAGAACCACATCAGAGTGGCAAGCATCGTATATATCACACGGAAACCGTCGAAAGCAAAGTACAGCCCGAACCCCGCTACCCTTCCGATCCTGTAGGTATCCATCTTTATGACCGGACCGTACAGCCAGGCGGCGGTTATCAGTATGCCTTCAAATCCGACCACGCCCAGGGTCATCATCCAGAGCTTCACCGCCGAATATCCGGAAATGCCTTTTTCACTGTTGCCGGACGTAAAGCTCCTCCCACACATCAACCACATAAGGTACGAGCCTATGACCGGCGATATGACGATGTTCAGAAGTAATGTATTGCCTAGCAAGTTGTTTCCTCCTTACACCTCATAGGCCCCCTATCGCG
>JAGCZE010000031.1 GCA_017960415.1 Lachnospiraceae bacterium | reverse complement strand
TTCCAATCGGTTTCGATCCCCTGAAACTGCTGCTTTGCCAGATTGTACCTGCCGCTTCCGAACCAGACGCCCTTGTCGGCGTCATCAAGTTCCTTATGGATGCTTTCGGTTTCTTTTTTGATATCCGCTGTGGAAGGAGCCGGCCCATCGTTCAGCAGGTCCTTCATTGCATCATCGATTGTTGACATCTGCGTATTGATGGTCGTCTTCGCTCTTTTCATGGCCGTAATGCGGTCCTCGGACGTTTTGGACAGATCCTTGCCCTTCGCTTCGAGATTCTTTTTTTCCTCTTCTTTATTTTCCAGATAGGTGTCTATCATCTCGTCCTGATTGACAAGGAGCCTGTTGATCATCTGAAGCTCATAAGCAGATATCTGGTAATTGGTATCTTCTTTTTTCCTTTGGGCAAGATTATCCCAGATCGCCATATCCTGTGCCATCTGTTCCTTTACATTCTTGTATTCGCTGCTGCCCCTGCCGAACCACAGACTCTCTTCCTCAAGCATATCCTGTGTCCTTTTAGCATCTTTGTACAGCTTGTCAAAATCAAGTTCCGCCATCTTCGTCCCTTCCTTCGTCAATTTGTTTCTTTTTCAACTCTATTTGTAGCTTTTTCTGCTTTTGTTTCTCTGCCTTGTCCTTTTTGCGGCTTGTCTTCCTGTCCAGACGTTCAAACTCATCGGGAATAAGCTTTTCAAACTTCGCAAATCCGATGAGTACAGCGGCAAGTCCGCTCACTCCGCGGCCTGCATAGATACTGACCGATATTTCCGATTTCATGACATGGCAGACGATAACTACCGGCTTACTGAAATAACTGTTGCAGTAAACAGCCATAGCCTCGGGATCGGTTTTCAAAAACAGCTGTCGTCCCATCTGCAGAAGAGCATTTCCGATATGTTCGTAAATCTGCTCCTTTTCCATAAAACCGGATATTCTGTACCATCTGGTGCGGTGAAGCACTCCCAGAAGGAAAACATTGTCGAAACCGTCCACAATACCGAACCGGTATTTGGCTATCCACAGGTCGGATACCACCAGCACATCATCCTCGGCCTCAAGATTTCCCAGCAGAGCCTGGCGTATCTCATGCTTTTTCTTGTTCATCTCTTTAACCTCAGGCTTGTTTATCTTTACTCAGCTCTGTATGAGATCAGGCTGATCCAGCCGTCCTCGGCAATTCTTATATCAAGAATTAATTTTTTGTTCTTTACGGGTGAAGCAAACGAAACCGTTGCTCTTCCGGGGCCCAGGCCCTGTATTTCGAAGCATTCGTCACCGTCTATCGCATCGATACGGCGAATCGACACTATTTCATACCTGCCATCGGTGAATTCCGGTTCCAGGACTATGGTTCCCTTCAGAATTTCGGGATTGACCGGAGGATCATACTCACCTGTCCACGAATTCTCCCACGATTCGGTATCAAAGGGCAGTCTTACCATCAGAACACCCCTGTCATCGCACCAGAGCTTGTAATCAAAGGCTCTGTCGGTGCTCCTGGTCAGGCCGGCATATTCCTCGCCGTAATCGGCGGATACCAAAGCTGTCAGCTTTCCCTTTTTATCGGACGGAACCACTGCGATCGCCATAGATATCTCACTTACGATATCCTTGGGACACAGGCGCTCCCGGTATGCGTCATATGCTTCATCTGCATTTTCCGTAACAGTGTTTTCCGTCTGTTTTACCTCATCGTCGGTAGCTGCCGAGGTTTCCCCCGAAACACGCTCTACTTCGATCGGATCGATATCCGGCTCGGCTGTATTGTCACGGTCATCCGTGCTGTTTGCCAGGGGACGCTTACCTCCGTCATCATCGAAAACAATTTCCTCAGAGCTTGTGTCCGGCGTCGGTTCAGCTGCCGTCAGTTCTCTGATCCTTGAAAAGGTGATGTTTGTCTCTCCCTGGACCTGCGGTTCGATCAGATAAGTTACTTTACCGTCCTTTTCGGCCTTTTTAGTCTCAACCGAGGCGACGTTTCCGTCTGAGTTTGTGACTGTCCAGGTATAATCCGGGGCATAACCGCCGTCGAGAGTCACTATGATCGTGCCGTTATTTCTCTCCTGCCAGGTATAAGGGAAATTGGTCCCTTCCCCGCCTTTTACAACATCCTTTTTCTGGCATCCTGCCAGCAGAAGAACGGTAAATAATGACAATACAAGGAATGCTGTCCTGTTCAAACGTTTCATGTTCGTAATATCATGCCTCCGTATAATCACTTCGGGTATCGTTCCAAGTCTGTGTTGCTGCATAAGTTTTTATGCCATGCTCTGTCGCAGCCGCAATTTCGTACTCCCGGCCGTTTTAACCCGCCGGTGTCGGTTCGGGTTCCTGAGTCGGCTGATCTACAGTCGCAGCTTCAGGTTCCTGTGCCGGCTCCTGTGTGGGCACCGCAGTGGGTGTTGCTTCAGCCTCCTTAGTAGGCTCCGCGGTAGGTGTTGCTTCAGCCTCCTTAGTAGGCTCCGCAGTAGGTGTTGTCTCAGGCTCTGCGGTGGGTTCCGCTGCAGGTGTTGCCTCAGGCTCCGGCGTCGGCTCAGGTGTGGGTTCCGGTGTGGGTTCCGGCGTCGGTGTAGGCGTAGGCTCCACACCGTTTACGGTCAGATCGATCTGAAGCTTCGAAGTCGAAACCTCCAGCGATTCGACAACGATCCGGTAATATTTGGTCTGTGTCAGCAGGGGCGGCGTAAAGATGAACCAATTATCGTTAACATATACGCAATCGGTCAGCTTTCCGCTCATATATCCGTCTGTCGTGATCTCGACAGCATATACGTCGCAGCCCATATCCGAACCTGCTGCTTCGGAAATAACGGTAAACTGTTTCTCGGGCTGAATGATCAGCTTTATTCCGTCCATATCAACGCTTGTTGTATCATCGGCGTCTCTTGAAGGATTATAATATGCAACTCTTGCCGAGACCGTAATGTTTGCCAGAGTTATGGCTCTGGGTTTATTTTCGTAAATACGTGCCCCGACAGTTCTGACAACCGGCTCCCCATTTTCAAGCTGGGCTGTGATGCTGTCGATGCTCCAGCCTGCATTTCCGATGTTTCCGGCGCTTCTGGGTTCGATCTGGATCCTGCGCAGCGACGCGGCACCCTTAACCAGGAATCTTACCGATTGTGTCCTGCCGGTCAGGAAATTGGTGCTTCCGTCGGTCAGATATTTACGTATGTCGCTCTTTTCGATATAGTCCATATTGCCTTCCGAATCTGTTGCGTACCACAGACGCATCCAGACAGGATCCGATGTACCGCTCTCATAAGCATCGGATGCCGCGGATGTTTTGAAAGTCAGTGTTACGGATCTGACAGCATCGGGATCATCATAAGAAACGGCGGTCTGTCTCATATCATCGGCAGACATTTTTACCGTCATGCTGTTTCCGAAGCTGTAATAGCCCGTTCTGGTACGCTTTCCGACAACATCCTTCTGGTATATCGCGACGCTTGCAGCGTCAATATTGGCCTCAATATTTCCTACCGAAGCCACACGGACGCCGACGACTTCTCCTATGAACATCCTGTCAAATACAAGTTCCGCTACCTGTCCGGCCCTGATACTGTTTATTTCCTGATCCGTCAGATAAATATACGGAGTAACAAGCTTTGTACCCGAAGGATCGCCTGCGGTCCTATATACGAGCGCTACGGCAATATCCTGTCTCTCGGCCACAAGATTCCTCTCGGCGGTTGCCTCGCCGAACTGAAGCGTTACAACCTGTTCGTCCTGATAGCCAATCGAGGTCACATTTGTGGACGGGTACTTCTCATGTATCATGAAAGCATTGTCATGGCCATAGTCAATAAAATAATTTGCGACAACAACATTGTTTCTAACCTGCTGAACAATGGCATAGTCGATCCTGGCCACAGTTGCCCTCGGAGAATTCGGGGCAAGGATCAGCCTGTTAAGATCCGTCATACATGAAGCACGCAGTCCGAGTGCATAGAATACCGGCCTGTCAATGGGCAGAGTGCCGTCAGGGAGGTACCTGTTCATCTTTTGGACTCCGGTCTCGTACATGCCGCCGTTCAGATGGGAATAGTACAATGTCGGTATCAGATCGTATTCGCTCGGATCGTTGCCGTCGAGGCCTACCGAAGGGAATACAAATACATTCAGTTCATCATTCTGGGATGCGGGCTCACGTGTAAGAGCCGATATCGCGGTCCCGTATTCATTGGTGATCTTGATCTCATTATCCGTAAACGGGATATCGATCTTTACCGCACCGTTCTTTTTCAGCTTTTGCTGGTACGCAGGCGTGGTCTCGCTCAACTGGGTGCAAAGCAGCTCGGCCGGCTTCGATCTCTGATACTCATACTCTCCGTATACATTGAGTTTCAGCTTGCCCTTTTCGGTGACAAGACTGACCGAAATACTGCCGATATTCCATGTATACATATCATCCATCTGAGTTGCATACATTTCGATGGATATCAGCTTCGAAACATCCGAGATATTGACTAAGAACCTGTCGGTCTGCTTTTCCCTGAACATGTAGGAAGGATCGCTGACAGAACCGCCGGCGGCAGGCGAAGACTTTTTGTTCATGTATTCGTACATTGCCGAAACAATATCTATCTTGTCGATCTCCTTATGCTCACCCTTCAGGTTGATGTAATTGATCTTGCCCCAGAGCTTGCCGCGGAACTGTCCCGATGATTCCACAACGTTTCCGTTCTTGTCCTTGGCTGCATCCTGTGTGCTTTCATTGGTATGGATAGCAAATTCAAGCTGGGCCACATAGGTAGTATAGTCAATATTGACCACATGTACCACTTCTGCCGCGCTTCTGCCCTCTTTACCGATAATGCCGTTCTTTTCCTGTTCCTCGGTATAAGGCACACCGATCCATCCTACATTTTCGGCAACCCAGCATTTATGGGTGCCTGCGGAAGCAATCTCTATAACCTCTATCGAATCAATACGAAGTTTATCGTACTTATGGTTTCGCTCTGAAATATCATCGGGAATGATACGTATGGATATGATCTCTCCGTAATCCTGGTTGGTGCTGATCCTGAAGGTCGCGGACTGTCCCGAAACGAATTTATCGCCTTCAAGCTGCTGGTTTGCCTGTACGTAAGCACTTGAACCGTTCTGGAAGATCAGCTGGAAATAGAACAGGTTCTCTGACCCGGCATCACCGTTGCCACCGCTTGATACGGCATTTCCGTAATCATCTGTCGCAACGACATCGTCAAATACCTTGACTGTGACCTCATAGGTCTTGCGTTCCTTCGTAAATCCGAAGTTCTGCATTGCATCCGCGTAGGAAACCGAATATTTATCGACATCCCACTTGGTATCATCCAGTTCCCCGACCTTTGAAGAAATAAAATCTATCGGTACGATATCTCCCTGCTGTATAAGAGCCTGCTCTTCGAGATTCAGCAGCTTGATGGAAGTTGCTGTTCCCTCATAACTGCGGTAGATATCCACATGGGTCTGCATGCCGTTCTTTGAGCTGTCCATCCATACGGCTTTTCTCTCGCTGAAGCTCTTCAGCTCGTAGATATTCATATGTTTGAACTGATAATCATCACTTGAATTACCGGCAAGCTGCAGCGTAAGTCCGGTAAAATGATCCACATCCTTCAGGCTCACAATAAAACGTATGGTATTACCGCTTGCGGTACCCTGTTTGTAGCCGTAATCAGGATCACTTGCGGGCCAATAGCCGTAATAGTTCCTCGTTGCTTCCATAATGGAAATCGGAGAACTTACGCGCTCCCGCTTTGACAGATCGTTATATTTGAGGACCAGCGTAAGGTCAGCACTCGTGCCCGCTCCGGCCATATCATCCGTTTCAAGCTCGATCATGTAATATTCGTTATTGTCCTTTACCTTCAGATCTCTTTCATCATATTCCTTCAGTGATAATTTGGCTGTATTGCCGGCGAAATATTTCATTCCTTCGGTACCGGTCGCCAGCTGGTACAGGCAGGGTTTACCCGTAAAATCATACTTCAGCATCGCTCCTTCGGCCTTGGGAAGGACAGCCGACTGCTGCATAGAATAGATCGCAACACAGGTCAGGTTTATATCATCGGACTCACTGTCCTTTTTCCTTTTTTCCTGACGCTTCTTGAGGTCTTCTTTATCGCTGAATCCGGTTTCTTTGATCCCTGCAGCCTCTATAGCCCCTTTACTGCCGAGGGTACAGCTGATATCTGTGATGGCAGGTCTGAGCCTGCCCTTATCATCCGCAGTCATCTTAATATCGGGCAGTTCGGCGCTGAAGGCCATGGAACCGCCCTGCTGGCCGATACCGAGCACGGGACTTGTAATTCCCTTCATATATGCCCAGTAAACCGCCTCTGTAATAACCGGCAGGTACAGGAATCTTGTCTCATCATAAATGTCGGTATACATTATATTCAGAGTCAGGTTTTCCGTGATGCCCATATGCATCAGATCGGCCTTGTTCTCGGTATGTTCATTTACAAGTGTGTCAAAGCCCGCACCGTACATATCCGCAAAATCAAATCTGAAAGCAAGTTCGTTTTTGGCCTGGGATTCGTGAATTGCATAATCTTTGCCCTTAAAATCGGTTACAAGATCAGCATTACGGCTCATATGAAGGTATGAAGGCTCACTGTCCGACCAGTTATAATCGGCATTCGTTATTTCTGCGATCATTGTTCCGGCAAAATCGATATACCAGGTTTCAGACCATGTTCCGGCCATCGTGAGCCCGTAAATCTCATCTACCTCGAACAGGCGCAGTCCCTGACATGTCCAGACACCCTCATCGCCCATGAATGCGTCTATCTGATCAACACTCTTTACCGGATATTCTGTTGTAAAAAAGAACTGATCCGTATGATAAGACCGCAGTCCCGAGCCGTCGCCGGTTTTGTCCCAGTTTGTAAGCGGATCGTATTTCAGATAGCTGCTGACTTCATTATTGATCTTCAGATCCGAGTCGTACTGCGCGACCAGCAGCCTTCCGATCATCAGTGAATCCTCGTTCGGGAAAATATACTGTTTGCGCTTTATATTCTGGGTATCGGTAAATATTATCTCAAAGAATTCGATCCCGGATCCGTCGTTAATTCCCGTAGTGGTCTCGAGAATATACGAATTGGTCACAGCGGCACCTTCTGCTTTGATCCCGTCGTACATACCGCCTAACATTCCCCCGGGCAAAAGTCCTACGGTAAAAATGATCGCAAGGCAAACACACAGAACACGCTTCGTGAGGAAATGCTTCCTAATTTTTCCCACGACATCCGTCATTCTGCGTAATGAATGCATAGCAGTTTTTTTATCCGTTCCGGTCATTCCTAATACTCCCTGAAATCCGATACTTTTTTATGATCATGCTTTAAGTTGCCCGAAAGCTGTCATATAAGGTTCAACATCCCCGCTAATCCGGTGATTTCAAATACTTCCATGATATTTTCATTCACATTTTTTACCGAGAGCATTCCGCCCTGATGATGCATTTTCAGATGAATATGCTTCAGGACCCTTAAGCCCGCGCTCGAAACATAGGTGAGTCCCGCCATGTTCAGTATCAGATGATCAAACCGCTCAGATACCTCATCAAAATAAATCTGGGAATCATCGGCGGTCTGAGCATCCAGTTTCCCGCTCAGCAGCAGTTCTCCTTCGTTTCCCCTGTTGATTAGCTTGATATCAAGTTTTCCGGCCATTTTTAATTTCTCCTGTTACTCATATTGCCTGTTTTTTCTTCATTTTCCTCAGAAGAGCCACAACCTCAGCCAGCTCTTCGAGTGTAACATCCGCTACTTCTCCGGGTGCGACAAGTTCCGACAGATCCTCTAAATGCCCCGACTTGTCTTCTTTCTTTTTATCGGTTGATTCCTTCGCCTCAGACCTTAACAGAGCCATGATATCGAAATCGTCGTCATCCGACGAATCCGTGTCTTCATCATCTTCATCGATCTCAAACAGGCTGGAGAAGTCGAAGTCATCTTCATCATCCTCGTCCTCACCGTTTTCATCGGTATCATCACTCAATTTCTCTCCGGTGTCATCAGAACCAAAATCAGCTCCGAAAACATCATCGTCGGTCATTTCGGGCTCGTCATCGACTACGAAGTCGTCATCGTCGTCATCTTCATCGTCGTCTTCCTGATCGTCATCCGTACTATCATAATCTTCTGCATCGGCAGTATTCCGGTCTTCATCGTCTTCCCGATCTTCGGTCAGATCCCCAAGATCGTCTTTGTCTTCAGTCAAATCCTCTTCAAGATCATCAACGATATCATCCCAGGAAATCAGATCATCCATATCTTCCTCTTCCTCGTCTTCATCCAATCCGTCCGAAGTCTCCTCCGAATCAAGCAGCGACATCAGATCGTCATCTGTCAGCGGCTCATCTTCCTCTTCTGTCAGAAGGTCATCTTCTTCATCTGTCAGACTGTCTTCTTCGTCTTCCTCGAAGCTGTCTCCATCTTCCGTCAGGCTGTACTCTTCGTCTTCCGGCTCCTCCGAATCGAGCAGCGACATCAGGTCGTCGTCTGTCAGCGGCTCATCTTCTTCGTCGGTTACGTCGGTTACGTCGGTTACGTCGGTTAC
>JAGCZE010000315.1 GCA_017960415.1 Lachnospiraceae bacterium | reverse complement strand
GTCCTTGTCCTTTACAAATTTTCCGATACGGGGTCCGAGGATCTTTGCACCGATCAGTGCAGAGATACCGCCGACCATATGAATTGCGCAGGAACCTGCAAAATCATGGAAGCCCATCTGTGAAAGCCAGCCGCCGCCCCAGATCCAGTGTGCTTCAATCGGATATATCAGAGCCGAGATAACTGCCGAATATACACAGTATGACAGGAACTTGGTTCTCTCTGCCATGGCACCCGATACGATCGTTGCCGTGGTAGCGCAGAATACAAGGTTGAATACGAAGTTCGACCAGTCGAAGTTTTCATACGATGTGAAAATGTCAAATCCGGGTTTTCCGATAAAACCCACAAGGTCTTCACCCAACAGCAGGCTGAAACCTATGATTATAAATACTACGGTTCCGATACAGAAGTCCATCAGGTTCTTCATAAGGATGTTGCCGGTGTTCTTGGCTCTTGTGAAGCCCGCCTCTACCATGGCGAATCCTGCCTGCATCCAGAATACAAGTGCGGCTCCGATCAGGAACCAAACTCCGAATAATGTGCTGTTCATGCTCTCAACAGCTTCCAGTATTTCTTTACTCATAAAACTCTCCCCTTTCCTGTTCCCTCCGACGCGGCTCTGTCCGGACATATCATGTTCGTCTTACCAGACAATTAGTCTGATGTAATCCGAACATGATACGTCCGTCACGAGCCGCTGGTTCGGATGAGTGAAAAATTAAAAGCACGTCTTCAATGGAGATTAACCCATTTGAAAACGCGCCTTTGCGTTTTATATTGTGTTCAGACTCTTGTTTTAAACGTAGAATAACATATCTGCGTAAGTCGGGTACGGCAAGATATCCTTCGGGATCAGGGTTTCTGCTTCGTCAGCTACTGTCCTGATCCTGGCCATGTCGTCGAGGATTACCGACTGGTAGAATTTCGCCTGTTCAAGTTCATCTGCGATGCCTTCTGCCTTTTCGGTATCGGCCGCAAGCTTTTCTGTAGCTTCATAGATCGTATCATAGAAGCCTGAAAGCTTCTTGGCAAGCTTGATCTCGCTGGTTACGGGCAGTTCCTGTGATACCTTCTGCTTCTTGGCGGCAAGGGTTACGGTCTTTTCGATCGTGGATGCAAGTGCCGGCAGGAACTGGCTCTTCAGCATGTCTTCAAGCGTTTTTGCCTCTATATGAATGGTCTTTGTATAGTTCTCAAGAAGTATCTCATATCTCGAGTTGATCTCGCTCTCGGTGAAGATATGATGCTTCGTAAATAACTTCACGTTTTTGTCTGCGATGAATACCGGAAGCGCATCGGGTGTTGAGCGGAGGTTGTAGAGTCCGCGTCTTTCTGCTTCCTGTACCCATTCGTCGGTATAACCGTTGCCGTTGAAGATTACTCTCTTATGATCGATAATGGCTTTCTTGAGGAGCTCATGTACCTTTGTTGTAAGTTCTTCGGCAGGAACGCCTTCAAGCTGGTCCGCGAACTGTGAGAGTGCCTCGGCTACTGCGGTGTTGAGCACTACGTTGGGTCCCGATACCGAGAATGACGAACCGAGTGATCTGAACTCGAATTTATTGCCTGTGAAGGCAAATGGTGAAGTACGGTTCCTGTCCGTTGTATCCTTGAAGAAATGAGGAAGTACGGTAGCTCCGGTCTCCATCTGAACCTTTTCCTTGGCACCGAAGAAGGTATCCTTCTCGATGGAGTCGATCACTTCCATCAGCTCTTCGCCGAGGAACATCGAAATAATAGCGGGAGGTGCTTCATTTGCACCGAGTCTGTGATCGTTGCCGGCGCTTGCGACCGAAAGTCTTAACAGGTCGGCGTAATCATCAACCGCACAGATAACTGCCATCAGGAATACCAGGAACTGGATGTTCTCGGCCGGTGTCTTGCCGGGGTCAAGGAGGTTCATACCGGTATCGGTACTCATTGACCAGTTGTTGTGCTTGCCGGAACCGTTGATCTTGTCGAAGGGCTTCTCATGAAGCAGGCAGACAAATCCGTGCTTGTCGGCGATCTTCTTCATAACCTCCATCGTCAGCTGGTTGCGGTCTACGGCAACGTTGGTGGTATCAAATACGGGTGCCAGCTCATGCTGTGCGGGAGCGACCTCGTTGTGCTTGGTCTTCGCGGGGATCCCGAGCTTCCAGAGTTCTTCGTCCAGCTCATGCATATAAGCGGATACTCTGGGCTTCAGGGTTCCGAAGTAATGGTCGTCCATTTCCTGGCCCTTGGGAGGCTTGGCTCCGAGCAGTGTTCTTCCCGTGAACTTCAGGTCCATCCTCTTCTTGAAGTCTTCCTTGTCGATCAGGAAATATTCCTGCTCGGGGCCGACCGTTGTCTTTACACTCTTTACGGATGTATTTCCGAGGATCTTCAACATCCTTACGGCTTCCTTGCTAAGGGCTTCCATTGAGCGAAGCAAAGGAGTTTTCTTATCAAGAGCCTCACCGCTGTATGAGCAGAAGGCTGTGGGTATATACAACGTTCCGTCTTTAATGAATGCGGGAGAGGTCGGATCCCAAGATGTGTAGCCTCTCGCCTCGAAAGTGGCTCTTAATCCGCCCGAAGGGAAGCTTGACGCATCGGGTTCGCCCTTTACGAGCTCCTTGCCGGAGAATTCCATTATTACCTCGCCGCCGTCAACGGGTGAGATGAAGCTGTCATGCTTCTCTGCGGTGAAGCCTGTCATCGGCTGGAACCAGTGGGTAAAATGTGTTGCTCCGTTTTCTCCTGCCCATTCCTTCATGGCGATCGCTACCGCATTCGCCACGTCTATCTCCAAGTGTGTATTTTGATCGATAGTCTTGCGTAATGCCTTGTAAATGTCCTTAGGAAGCTTATCACGCATCACTTTGTCATTAAAGACCAGACTTCCGTAAATCTGTGGTATGCTCATATTGTTTCTCCTTCCCTTTTTTGAATTTCTTTCAAACGGCTTTTGAACACGAAATTTCAAATCCGTATGTTTCACTGCCGTTTTGTTATTATTACCGGGCCGCGACGCCATAGTTGATAAAAGAAGAAGGCGCTTCGGGTAGTTATTCCCAAAGCGCCTTTGCTTTTATGGGTTGTATGATAATCCTTTTGTTTTTTGTTGTCAACAGGTTTTTTAAAAAATTTTTTATTATTCCCCGTTCTGCCAGCGAAAACACTTCTGAAAGCTTGATAAAACCGCTTTTTCACAGCGGAGCGACCTTGATCGTCTGCTCCTCCAGCACGTCAAGAAGCACCTTGACTGTATCAAGGGACGTGAATATCGTAACATTATTTTCGATGGCGCAGCGTCTGATCGCGACGCCGTCGATGTAATGAACGCCCGAAAGTATCGCCCTGGTATTGATCACATAGCTGACATATCCGGCACGTATCGAATCCAGGATCTCCTCACTGCCTTCGCTGAGCTTACGACGGATCCTCGTGCGTATACCGTGCTCTTTCAAGAATTCCGCCGTTCCTATCGTAGCTTCGATATTAAAGCCCATGTTATAGAACCGCTGTACCAGCGGCAGGGCTTCCTCCTTATCCTCATCAGCCAGCGTCACTATGACCGTACCGTAATTCTGCAGTCTGATGCCCGAAGCGATCAAAGCCTTGTACATGGCCTTGTGCAGCATTTCATCATAGCCGATGGCTTCACCTGTGGACTTCATTTCCGGAGACAGGTAGGAATCCATACCTTTAAGCTTCGCAAATGAAAATGCCGGTGCCTTGACGCACCATCTCTTGCTTTCGGGCGGGTACAGCTCGAAAATGCCCTGTTCCTTAAGGCTGATCCCGAGAATAGCAAGGGTGGCGATATCTGCAAGCGAGTAGCCGGTTGCCTTCGATAGGAAGGGCACTGTCCTTGAGGATCTCGGATTGACCTCGATAACATATACATTGTCATCCTGATCAACAATAAACTGGATATTGTACAGACCGACAATACCGATACCCATGCCCAGCTTTCGCGTATAGCGCAGGATCTTTCCCTTTACATTGTCGGAAATGCTGAAGGCAGGATAAACGCTGATGGAATCGCCCGAATGCACTCCGGTCCGCTCAACAAGTTCCATGATACCGGGCACGAATACGTCTCTTCCGTCGCAGACCGCATCAACCTCGACCTCGCGGCCTCTGATATATTTGTCGACAAGTACCGGCTTGTCCTCATCCACTTCAACCGCGGTCTTCAGATAATGCCGCATGTCCGCTTCCTTCGAAACTATCTGCATCGCACGGCCTCCGAGCACGAAGCTTGGCCTTACGAGTACAGGATACCCTATCTCACCCGCAACGCGCACTCCGTCCTCGATATTGGTCACAGCGGCGCCCTTCGGCTGAGGAATATCCAGCTCAAGCAGCAGCTTTTCGAACAGATCCCTGTTCTCTGCCTTATCGATCGCATCACAGTCGGTACC
>JAGCZE010000314.1 GCA_017960415.1 Lachnospiraceae bacterium | reverse complement strand
CTCCGGCACCGTCAGCAATACAGACAACCGAAACATCATTTTTCGTAACAGCATAAGAATCGTCCTCGCAAGGAGTGCCGCGGTTTACATGCTTATTTCCGATTGTCGTAATGGCTCCGACTGTAATTCCCTTATACATTATTCATCCTCGTTAATGAACTTCATGAAATCATCTAATTCGACTGCCGTTCCCTGAGGTGAAGTATCGATGTTATAAAGTGCATCATCATTCATTCCGGAAGAAACGATCGAAGATGACGAAGATCCGAGGAATTCAAAAAGCTTTCCGAAATCCGCAGAGTTAACGGAAATGGGCTCATCACGCTTGACCGACAGCCTCTTCAAAATATCAAAATCAACACCGGAACCTACGCCGATATTAAATACTACAAGCTTGTCATTACGCTCAAGCTCGTTACATGCCTCGATCGCACGCTCCATGTTCTGCATGGCATTGGGACCCTGAGGAGCTCCGTCCGTGATAACGACGAGCCAGGGCTGGAAATACTTAATGCCTCTTTCCTTAGATCCCTCTTTCCTGGCATTGAGAAGCTCCAAGGCTGTCAGGACACCCTCACCGATAGGAGTAAGAGTAGTTGATGCCGTGATCTCAGGCAGACCCTTATCTTTGGATATCTTTCCGAATGGCATTGCGATCTCTACTTTTGAACCAAAAGTAACGATTGCAATATCAGTGGAATTTCTCGTATCATCATTTGACTTGATGGAAGATACGAAGTTGTTAAGACCCATGTTGAGCTGCCTTATCGGGTTGCCCATCATCGAACCTGACGTATCCAATGCAAAGCAGATCGGGAGTCTTCTTTTTGTGCTGGTACCGAAATCTGAACTTGAAATATTATCCGCCATAATGCCCCTCCGAATCATCGTGAGTTTTCAATCTCATAGCATTATAACAAACAATCGAGCAACTTGCTTGCAAGGATTGCAATAAAACAGCGGTCCTTTTCGAACCGCTGAAAAAATCTTAATTACAATGCCGTTGTGTCTCAGAACAATCCGAAAAATTTCTTCTTCGGCGGAGGCGGAGGAGTCGTGTTGACGGCTGATACCGCAGGCTTTGCAGACGGTCCGCGTGAGCTTACCGGAGCCTCATTGTCATTCCTCTCGGGCCTGTAGCTGTTGCTTCCTCCGACACTTGAAGAAACGAATCTTCCCGTAGGAGCATTGGCAAAGGTCTTCTTCTCGGCATTCCTCAGATCAGGCCTTGTCTCCATCGTCTTTTTCGCTTCAAGGTTGGCTGCAAGCTGCGCCCTTACCTCTTCGACATCAACAGTCGCCTGCTTGATGTCTTCACAGGGGAACAGCTTATATGCTTCAGCATCATCGTAAACGAAGTTCTCAAGATCTCTCATGTACTCCTGGACAGCTGCACGCCAGCAGACAGCCTCATAGATCTTGCCTTCATGGAAGGTGTTGTAGAGCATGACACGAAGATTATCAGGAAGATATTCCCAGATATGATCGTATCCGCCCAAAGGAATATGCTCCGTATTTGAATTATCAAGGGTATAAGGGAAATTATGATTCAATATCTCTTCCCTTAACGTCTCGGCACCGTTCCTTGTGGCATAAGGATGAAGTCCGCAGAACAGAATGGTGAATACGAGCATGGCGATCGAGTAATCCTCATCCTGAAGCGTACGGATAAATCCGGAGAAATCCATGCCCCAGAGTCTGGGATCCGTGAAATCTTCGGTACCGACAGGACACGGCAGATTGCCGATCTGTACACTGTCCATATCAATAAGATACTGCTCGGTCGAAGAAGCGATGAGCGCATTTTTAAGCTGAATATCACCAGCAACGATATCGTGCATCTGGAGATACAGATATTTACCGATCAGCGACAGGAGCGTCTCGCAGACATCGAGCCTTGTCCAATCCGGATACTGCTCTATCATCGCATCGGGACCGTCGAAAACATTGCTTAACGTCGTTCCCTTGCCTATGAACATCGTATAACCGATAGGCACCCCGCGGAAATAAAGAAGATGCTGTGGTGTGCAGAAACCACGGGAAGTGATCCCGAGTTCGGTAAGCTTCTTAAGCTTTGCCCAACGCAGAGGCGTAATGACACCCTTATGATAGATCTTAGCAACATACTTGGGGTTATCGGTAAGGAATACCATTCCCTCAGCACCGCCGCTTAATCTCTTGGTAAGAGTAAACTTGTCGCCGTCAGTGGAGATGACGATATCATCTATGCTGGCTCTTCCGTCACAGTCAATATAAGTATTGTTATGAGCAAGAGAACTGATCTCCGGAAGCGGATAATCGGATATCATCTCGGCAATGGAATGGAATATCTTAAGACCCGTGGGAGTAACGAGCGCAACGTCGCCGTTGAACTCCGGAGCCCTCTCATAGAGTCTCTTGGTAAAGATTCCTTTCCTTGTCGTAAGTATGCAGCACAAAGGAAGATCTTTTATCTGCTCGATGAAATATTCCGTATTGCATGTATGGACGACATGGAGAGTGTTCGTTGACATGAGACTCTGCATAAGAGATCTCATGGAAGTCTGTACATAAGCATCTTTGGGATCCTGCTGCTGTACTACACAGCGGTGGAGGATCTTAAATGTGTCATCAATATAGCAGTCGATTCCGTTCTCTTCAATGAGATTCGTGAGCTCATCAAACCACACTCCGTTGGAATACTCCAACACTACGGAGTAATCAAGAACGATTGCTAAATACTTGCTCAGCCCTTCAAACATTGATACAAACCTTTCCCTCCAAATAAAATACTATACGCATCGAATAAAAATATCAACAAAGCCTGCCAAAAAATGTAATATATTTACAAAAAATCTAACAATTAAGACAAAAATTGACGATAGTAACAAATTCTCAGCCGATTCCAACCAGTTTCATAAGGAATTTTGCATTAGACTGCCTGCTGATACCCTGCATCAATAAATAATCGAATGTAATGCCGGTATCGGTATACTTTTCGGAGAAATGATAATACCTGATATTACCGAATCCCTTTTCGGTCTTATCTATCATCGCATAATCATGCGTCGTCATGAGTCCGCAGATATAAGGCGCTGAAAGCTTCTTTAAGACTGTCAGGGCACCCTCCGT
>JAGCZE010000313.1 GCA_017960415.1 Lachnospiraceae bacterium | reverse complement strand
CGAATGCTCGCTCGTACCGATAAGGAACAGGTCCTCACCTTCGATCTTGTACATCATCGCATCCATCTCGGCAAAGCTCATAACGCCGGTAACAACGTCGCTTCTGATCATGAAAGGAGGTACACAGTAAGTGAATCCCCTGTCGATCATGAAATCGCGTGCATAAGCGATAACAGCCGAATGCAGTCTGGCAATATCGCCCATAAGATAATAGAATCCGTTGCCCGCAACTCTTCTTGCCGCATCAAGATCTATACCGTGGAGTTTCTCCATAATGTCGGTATGATAAGGGATCTCAAAATCGGGAACCACGGGCTCACCGAAGCGCTCAAGCTCCACGTTGCAGGTGTCATCCTTACCTATCGGAACGCTCGGATCGATAATGTTGGGGATCAGCATCATGCGTTTGGTAACTTCTTCTTCGAGCTCCGTCTGCTTCTTTTCAAGTTCGGCGAGTCTGTCACCGAATTCGGCAACCTGTTTCTTGACTTCTTCTGCTTCTTCCTTCTTGCCCTGGCCCATAAGCGCACCGATCTGTTTGCTCATAGTATTGCGCTTCGCACGCAGATCATCGGCCTCCTGCTGGGTCGCACGGCGGTCCGCATCTATGGAAATTACCTCGTCCACCAGCGGCAGTTTCTGATCCGGAAACTTATTTTTGATGTTCTGCCTAACGATCTCAGGATTCTCACGTAAAAATTTTAGATCAATCATTCTTTATCATTTCTCCTTCCGGCTTTCGCCAAATTTATTCTTAAACCGTTCACTCCCCGCCTCATTTGTGATCCTCCCCAAAAAGCCGGAAAGGTTGTGACCGGTATCATCAGAATACATATTTCATAAAGTGGGTCTTGTTGATCAGGGGCTCCCATGTGGCGTAATCAACAACTCCGTTCGGTTCAAGACCGTTATCTTCCTGGAACTTCTTGACAGCCTTTTCAACCTTCTTGCTGAAGCTTGAGGTTTCGCCGGACAGATAACCGAGCTTTGTAAGACGCTGTGTCAGGTTCCGGATGACTGTTGAGCTCATGTTCTCCGCTCCGCGTGACAGTATCGGGAACGGCTCTGAGCTTTCATACTGCAGGAATCCGAGTTCAAAATACTGGAAATGCATGGTATCGGCACAGATATCGTAATTGCCTCCCCAGAACCATCCGTAATCCTCGAATATCGCGATAACTTCGTCAGGTATGCAGTAAGGATTATTCTTGTTTCTCAGGTCGTTGCCCTTGCCCAGGAAATAGTCATTGTCATAATCGCCCATATTGATATCAAGGGCAACTCCGAAGGCATGGGTTGACATCAGCTTCGAGTTGACAAGTCCGACTCCGCCGACCTTCCTGTAGGTATAGCCTCTCAGGAAATTAAACGGGAATTGGATATCCAACAGGTATATATCACTGAAGATACATCTGCAGCTGTCAGCAAGCTTCTCATGGATCGTCAGCGGCCAGTAGCCGGAGTACTTCTCACCGTTGCTGTTCATCTTCCAGACAGGCACATCGATCGTAACCATCTGCCTTGAAGTTTCCTCGTCGCTCCTGAAGCCTTCGGGCATACCCCCGACCTTGTATATCTTTTTCTTCTTTCCGGTAATGTATCTGTATCTGGCATCATCGGATTCGGTCGGGATCGCCCTTGCATTATCCACAACCGTCTTGTTGTAATGATCCGGATGCGTAACGAGCAGCGATTCTACATATTCCTGTGTTGCCTTGTATCTTGCAAGCTCTTCCTCAGCCTTTTCTTTGTCGGATTTCTGTTCGTCCTGTACGTCTTGAGCCAGCTCTGCGCCGCTTGCCGCACTCTCTCCCGATACTGAGCTGACTGAAATGGTTTCGCCGGATCCGCTGTTTTCGACAATGTCTGTAACCTCTGCCGCAACCCATTCGGTATTCGATCCGGGATCCGGTTCATCATCCGCCGGCAACAGTTCTTCAGTGGATCCCGCCCCGGCCACATCTGTGATATCAGGTTCTTCTTCCGATTCTTCATCGTCGGCAGAAACACTGTTCATATTCAGGAGGATTTCTTCCTCGGTCAGCTCCTGAAGTTCCTCGTCCTGTATCTCATCCTCTGCCCTTACATTTGCATCCGCACGCTTTACAAAAGCCACCGTCACAACAAAAAACAGTACCAGCGACATCTTGACCAGCAGATGCGTATAAGCACTCAATCTGTTCATGTATTTAACCTCATGCGAAGAATATGTTCTTTCAAACTCTACCTCTTTAGATCAGATAGTTGTTGATCGTATCAAATAATTCGTCTTCATCCACCGGCTTGTGCAGATATGCATTCATGCCGTTATTCAAAGCCTTCGCTTCCTCCTCGGGCAGTGATGACGCCGACAACGCTATAACAGGAATGATCGCGGCATCCTGCATTCCGCTCTCGCGTATCTGCTTTGTAGCCTCAATTCCGTCCATCTGCGGCATCTGAAGATCCATAAAGATCATATCGTAATAAAACGGCTCATGTCCTTTGTAGGTCTCAAGTGCTTCGCGGCCGTTGAGCACAACATCGGTCTCAAGGCCCCTGTATCCCATCAGTGTTGCGATGATCTCGCCCATCATCATATTATCTTCCACGATCAGGATACGTCTGCCGATATACATCTCATTGTATTCCTGTTCCGACTTTTCCACAACACTTTTTTCTTCGGAACCGGCAGTTTCCTGATGGACTTCTACGGGAATACTTGCGACAAACTCTGTTCCGAGGCTGTCTGTATAGAATTCACAGGACCCGTTCATGACTTCCGTCATATGTCTCGTGATCGCCATGGTCAGTCCCACGCTGTTGATCTGTCCGGAAGAAGCCCCATGGGAATTCGAGAACGGATCGAATACATTCACCGTACTGTCGGGGCCGTATCCGCCATATTCATCCTTTACACTGATGATCAGCATCGACTGCCTTGTTCCGACCTTCTCGATCCTGAAAGTCACCTTGATATCGCTCTCTTCACCCGAAAAACGGCTTGAACAGGTAAGGACATTGATCAGTATCCTTGCAAGCTTGACCTCATCCGCAAGAACAGAAGCCTCAGGATCGTAATCAAACTCCAGATTCTGTTTCTTTCCGGCAACCAGCGGGTCTATGAATTTTCTGACACCGGTGATCAGCGGATCCATCTGCACCCAGGTCCGGTTGACCAGATGATCGTTCCCGGATACCAGCGACGTGTCGGCGCACTCACCGACGAGCTCTATCAGCTGTTTGATCAGCAGTTCCATCCTGCCGATGCATTCAT
>JAGCZE010000312.1 GCA_017960415.1 Lachnospiraceae bacterium | reverse complement strand
GAATTGATCACGGCATTGATGAGGGTTGCATAGGTAGTAACAGCTACAAGTGCCTTGATAGCAGATGCGGCTTTTTCAGCATTGGGAGTCAGCAGCGTATACCAGACATATTTCAATACAGGCTCAAAAACACAGTTGAATCCAAGCCCGGCAACAGCTGCGATGGCAGACCACTTTACGATATAGGGTCTCGGATGATTGTGAGACAACTTGGATATCTTATGGGCAACGAGTCCAACGATCAGGCCGATAACGAGCTTGCAGATGAATGTTCTGGGTGCCGATGCCGAGTAACCTCCGAGGATATCGGCGAGGGAGAGCCCGATCGCTCCGGCAAATCCTCCGTAAGGGCCTCCTAACAGAAGTGCGCCGAGTACGACAAATGCATTTCCGACATGTATCTTTGTACCTCCTGCATTGATCGCAGGAAAAATAGCATATCCCACATAACACAGCGCAGCCATAAGCCCCGAATATGTAAGCTTCAGCAGTGTCTTGTTCTTCTCATAAACTGTCATGATAATCTCCTCCTTTTTCTAACCACTTTAGTGCGTTAACCACTGACAGTGATACTATATCATTAATGTGGTACTATGAAAACTACCAGAATTGAAAGAAATTATAAGGTCAGATTGTGGAAGATATTACTATTCACACTCCACTTCCCTACATTCACAATCCGCCTGCTACGCAGGCTACTTGTTCATGTAACGGGGGTGGGGTTACTGCTTCGCAGTATATGCCAATCGGAAAGCTCACTGAAAGCAAGCTTTCGCGAGCTTTTCAATGGCATATCTGTGAATAGTAATAATGTAGTATACAAATGCATATTATTTACTATACAATGAAAGATTATCAACTGATACATAAATAATTTATAATTGACACGTAAACATTCAGGAAGGGATGTGAGTGTCTTGGAAACGGATATTACCAGGGATGTTCTTGATCATATTAAGTTCTTAATGGATATTAAGGGCTGGACTACATACAGACTTGCGGAAGAGGCGGATGTGCAGCAGAGTATCATATATAATATGTTCCGGCGCAAGACGCTTCCGCGTATCGATACTCTTGAAAGGATATGTAAAGGGCTCGGCATTACCCTGTGCGATTTTTTTGTCTTTACAACCGATGAAAACGATTGCGGTCCGCTGACAAACGAAGAGCGCAGACTGGTTGAAATAAGCAGATGTCTGAAGGAAGAGAGAAGTATGAGGCTCAATGCTCTTGCCGAGGGCATGCTTGAGGCACAAAATCTGGATAATAAAAAATAATTGGACAATCTCGGCAACTTATGATAGAATCATTAAGGTTTGAATAGTAGATATTGTAGGGATACGATAGTAGTATCCCTTAATTTTTTGTTTGAAAGCGGAATGAAATAATTATGGAAATGGTAATGAATTTTACCCGTAAGGCCGGGGATGTTTTTAAGGGCCTTTCGGACCGAATAGTGAAAGTTTTTTCAAAATTCCTGGTTTATGAAGATTCAAAGAAAACGCAGCGCATGCTGATCATCAGGATGCTGGTGTTTATGGCATTGCTTGCGGTATTTTTTCTGAATACAAAATTCTATCTTAAGATCACCAAGACAAAAACAACACTGGATCTGGTACGTATCATTAAGGTATTTTTATTTGCCACGGTCTGCACAGTACTTCCCCTGGTGAAGCTGAAACTGCCTAAACGTGCGGTGTACAGTGTTCAAATGTGCTCGATCATCATAGGCATCTTTATGGCTTTTTGGGCAGGAGAGCATATCATAAACAATAAATGGCAGGATATTAAGCTTGAAGCGATAGTGTTCAATCTTATGATCATGGCGGCTCTGTTCACTCTCTTTTATCTCATTACCAACAGGTTAAAGGGAGCGATTCTCGGGGTATATTGTTTTACCGTTCTTTTTGCCACAGTGAATTATTATGTTAATCAATTCAGAGGCGAACCGATCCAGGCGGCGGATATTTATACAACCGGTACGGCTTTGAACGTTCTCGGCAATTACAGTATCGTGCCGATCTGGAGGATGATGGAAACCTTCTTTACCGGTGCGGGGATGTTCTGCGTCCTGACTTTCCTTCCTGCGGAAGAGAAGAGGGTATCGGGTTGGAAGAGGCTTTTTTATATTATTCCCGGAACACTTTTGATCTATATTGTATTTTATACATTTGCCTATGCGGCATATCCTTTGGATCAGGGTATCAAAGTTAAGACCTTCAACCCGCTGAAAAGCTACAAGACAAACGGAGAACTCCTGAATTTCTTCAGAGGCATTTACTATATGCAGGTATTTGAGCCCGAAGGATATTCGAAGAATTCTGTCGGTGAAATGATGGAGAATTCCGGTTATACCAGCGACAGCGCGGATATGGACGACGGACAGACCAATCCCAATATTATATTTGTTATGAACGAAAGCCTGATGGATTTTACCTGGTTTGAAAATGTCGAGCTTTCGGAGGATCCGCTGGAATATATTCACAGCCTTGCCGGGAAAGATAACGCGATATTGGGCAAGATGGATGTGGATGTATTCGGAGGAAGAACGGCGATCACGGAATATGAGGTTATTACGGGCAATTCTGCGGCATTCTTCCCTGACAGCGCTGTACCTTACGCATTGTATGTAAAGGATATAGAGCCCTCGATCACATGGAACATGATAGACATGGGATATTGCGGCAATATGGCATTCCATCCCTACAAGGCCAAAGGCTACAGCCGTACCAAGGCTTATCCGAACCTAGGATTTTCGGAGTTTGTTTCGCTTGAATCGATCGAAGATACTCTTGAAGACAGCGATTATGTGAGAAAATTCGTTTCCGACAGCGCCGATTCGCGATACATCATAAAAATGTACGAAGAACAGAGACAGCAGACAAGCGCGCCGTTCTATATCTTCAATGTCACGATGCAGAATCACGGCGGATATGAAAATGATTTTGACAACTTCGTACAGGATATTAATGTGACCGGAGCTCATGCGGGTGATCAGCAATTCAAGAGATACATCAACCTTGTTGATTACAGCGATGAAGGCTTCAAGGAACTGACCGATTATTTTGAAAAGATCGATGAACCCACGATCATTGTTATGTGGGGAGATCATCTTCCGAACCTGAGCAGCGATTTCTATACAACTCTGTATGGCAAGAGCAAGAGCAATTATTCTACTGCGGAGAAATTCTCGTATTATGAGACGCCTCTGGTTATCTGGGCCAATTATGATATAAATGAGGGCGGAAAGTATAATGACAGATTTAAGAATGTCAGCGCCAATTATCTGTCATCCATGATCATGGACATTGCAGGTGTGCCTATGACAGCATATCAGAAATATCTTGTGGATATGCAGAAAGAGATACCCATGTTCACGTCACACGGCTATTATGACAAAAACGGCATTTTCTATGATGAGGACAATACCGATTCACCGTATTATTATGATTGGATATTGAAATATCAGTGCTTTGAATACAATTACGAGTTCGATGCGAAAAACAGACTGAGCTGGTTCTATATGCTGAAGACCGATAACAGTTCTATGGAGGCGGCTATAAAAGCCAAATGAGATGGCTGCTACCGACAAAAGAATAAAAAGGATGTGCCGTGGATCGTCACGGCACATCATAATGAGGATTGTCAAGCCTCTTCTCGAATTTATCTGCGGGAAGGGGCTTGTCGAATATATAGCCCTGCGCAAAATAACATCTGCAATTCCGGAGCGTTTCAACCTGTTTGACGGTTTCAACGCCTTCAGTGATACATTCAAGTCCGAGATCCCGTCCCATAGATACGACATGAGTATACATAAGGCTCGTATTGCTGCTTTTCTTGTCGGTGTCCTGGGGCAGGAAGCATTTATCGATCTTTAGGACATTCCAGGGTATCTCGCGGATCGTGTTCAGTGATGAATATCCGACACCGAAATCGTCCACTGCGGTATAGATACCTTCGTCCTGTAATCCCCTGACAAGATGCTTCAACTGGGCAAAGCCCACTTCGGAAGTTGTTTCGGTAAATTCGATCTCTATATATCTGTGAGGAACCTCATATCTGTCAATGACTTCAAGAATATGATCAAGAATATCGACATCTACAAGATGCTTACGGGACAGATTGACAGAGATCTTGATCGCCTTACGTCCCGCAGCCAGCCACCTGCGTATATCCCTGCACACGAGATCGAGCATGTGGAAGTCGAGCCGGCATATCTCCATACTCTGTTCCAAAATAGGGATGAATTCGCTCGGAGCAATGACCTTGCCGTCACATTTCCAGCGGCAGAGGGCCTCGGCTCCGATTATGTTGCCGTTTCTTATATCGACCTTGGGCTGATAGTAAACTTCAAATTCGTTATTGTCCAGGGCGTGAAGGATCTTGGCCTGGAGCTTCATATGCTTTTCCTTGAGGGTCAAAAGCGTATTTTCATACTTGACGATCGGGCCGCTGCCATCCTGACGCGCAACAAGTGCCGTAGAAATGATCTTTTCGGTAATGAAACCGTAATGCTCAAGGATAAATTCGGGCGGGATGCTGAAGAGTCCTGCTCTGGCCGAAATCTGGATGCGTTTGTCATTGGATTCGTCGTAGAATACCGGTGCGCCCAGGAATGCATCCTTTACCCTTTCGGTAAGTTCGTTCCTGAAGATCGCAACAAAATTGTCACCTCCCATTCTGCATACGATGCCGTCTTTGCCCACAAGGGAGGTGAGCAGGAGAAAATAATTGTGCATCGCAATGTCGGCCTTCTCGCGTCCGATCTCCTGGTTGATGAGGGTGAAATTTCGTAAATTAAAGCATGCTGCGGTATATTCGGTAAGACTGTGTTCGGTATTGATCGCTTCGATCGCACGTTTGAAGGAACGAAGATTGGGATAATTGTTCTCGTCGAAGAAACCCATCCGTTCAACGGCGTTGAGAAGCCTGTTCCTGCTGACAAAGCTCAGCAGGGCCCTCAGCATGATATCGAGTCTTCTTTTTTCGTCGTCATCGAGAGGTTCAACATCGGGAGATTGGTACAGGGTGCCCTTTACGACAGCCATGGACCTGGTCACGAGGCGCCTGGCAATGACGGGTTTTCCTTCCTTGCCATTGTCAAAGTCGATCAAAACTTCGCCGTCGCCGATCTTTTCCTGACTGATGGTTTTATAGAACTCCGTTACACCTTTGGAAAGGCGGAAAAAATTGGAAACGTCCGTCAAAATGCTCACAAAGTGTTCCCGGTCAAAATTCTCGGGATCGTTCATTGTGTCGACCATCTGCTCTAAAAGCTGAAAATACGTCTCTGTCCTTTTCTTATCCAATCGTATCACCCCTTTCCGAAATGTGTACTCGTGTGACGTATTATTAATTATAGCATATTCTTTCCTATTTTGGAAGTATAGTTATAATATATTTGTTTGAAAATTGTTACTATTCACATTTATGCCAATGAAAAGCTCTTGAAAGCTTGCTTTCAAAGAGCTTTCCAATTGGCATATACTGCGAAGCAGTAACACCACCCCTGTATATTCACAATTCGCCTGCGAAGCAGGCGAATTGTGAATATACGGGGGGTGGGGGTGAATAGTAATTGAAAATCACAAAATAGATACAAAAGCAATTATCTGACAATTTATAGCAAAATCCGAGTTGTGAGAGCAATATCTGTTGTTGTATGATCGTATTATAAAACAGATTTGTATGGAGGATAAGGTATGTTAAGAACTGTAAGGGTTGAAAACGGCGAGCTGCGCGGACTGCCCGGCAATGATCCGAGAGTTACCGCATTCAAGGGTGTACCTTTTGCAGCACCGCCCGTAGGAAAGAACAGATGGAGAGCTCCTCAGAAATGTGAGGACTGGCAGGGGGTAAGAACGGCATATGAGTTCGGCCCGATATCGATGCAGGATACACCCGGCACCGGTGACGGTCTGTACGATCGTGAATGGCATGTGGATCCCGAGATTCCCATAAGTGAGGATTGTCTGTATCTGAATGTTTGGACTTCAGCCAAGAAAACCGATGAGAAACAGCCCGTTTTGCTGTGGTTCTTCGGCGGCGGTTTCCAGTGGGGCTATACCGCAGAGATGGAGTTTGAAGGAGAGAAACTGGCACGCAGAGGCGTTGTTGTAGTAAGCGTAGGATACAGGCTCGGAGCATTCGGTTTCCTGGCTCATCCCGAGATCACTGCGGAATCCACGGATACTCCCGGTAACTTCGGACTTCTTGACCAGCAGGCCGGACTTAAGTGGGTTCGCAGAAACATTGCCGCATTCGGTGGCGATCCCGACCGCATTACCATTGCCGGACAGTCGGCAGGCGGTGGAAGTGTAATGAATCAGCTTACATGTGAGCAGAATTTTGATGATATAAAGGGAGCGGTGATCCTTAGCGGAATGATCAGGAATTTTGACCGCGAAGATGACCTGTTCAAGCCTCTGACCCTCGATAAGGCAGAGAAGAAGGGCGAGGATTTCTTTGAATTCATGGGTGTTAAGAGCCTTGATGAGGCCAGAGAGATCGATGCTCTGACCATCAGGGCCAAATATGCCGAATTCGCCCAGACGCATCCGAGGATGTTCCCGTTTGTTGACGGCAAGGTATATAATGAAGACGCCATGAGCCGCTTCATTGCCGGCAAACGTGCACCCGTTCCGGTAATGTCAGGCAATACGGATGATGAATTCCGCATGGGAGGCATCAATACCGTTGAAAGATCGGTCAAAACGGCATTCCTTGAGGCTCAGGCCAATAAAGCCGACAGCAAGGATATGTTCTATTACCGTTTTGCTCCCGATATCCCCGGCTGGGATCACGCAGGTACTTTCCATTCCTGCGATCTGTGGTTCTTCTTCGAATCACTCGGAAAATGCTGGAGACCTTTTAAGGGCAGACATTTTGATCTCGCAAGGCAGATGTGCGATTATTTTGCCAACTTTATCAAGACCGGCGATCCCAACGGCCACGGATGGGACGGAGAGCCGCTTCCGAAGTGGGTTCCGTACACAGATAAGGATCGGGCGGAGATGGAGTTTGGCTCGGCAGGTTCCGTTCCGAAGAAGGAATTCCCCGGATACGGCAAACGCCTTGCGTTCAATCCCTATCTTCCTTCATGGGAATATATTCCTGATGGGGAGCCTTATGTATTCGGCGACAGAGTATATGTATACGGTTCACATGACCAGTATGACAGCGAGACCTTCTGCATGGGTGACTATGTATGCTGGTCGGCTCCTGTCAATGATCTTGCGAACTGGCGTTATGAAGGAATTATCTATCCGAAGACATCGGATCCGTTCAACCCCGACGGCCATATGTGCCTGTATGCACCTGATGTGACCGTGGGACCCGACGGAAAGTATTATCTGTTCTATGTCCTGGATAAGGTCAATGTTGTTTCGGTTGCGGTATGCGATACGCCTGCCGGCAGATATAAATTCCTGGGCTATGTACATTATGCCGACGGCACCAGACTCGGTGACCGTGCGGGAGATGAGCCACAGTTCGATCCCGGCGTTCTGACCGAAGGAGATCTGACCTATCTGTATACCGGTTTCTGCGGAAGAGGAGATAAGTCAAGACACGGTGCTATGCTGACCGTACTTGGCCCTGACATGCTTACGATCGTCGAAGAACCGAAGATCGTAGTTCCCGGCAGTGAATACAGTGCAGGAAGCGGATTCGAAGGTCATGCTTATTTTGAAGCGGCTTCTATCAGAAAGAAGGACGGCAAGTATTATTTCATCTATTCTTCAGAGGTTATGCATGAGCTGTGCTATGCTACGGCAGACGATCCGAGAGGTGAGTTTAAGTACGGCGGAGTGCTTGTAAGCAACTGCGATCTGCATATCGGTTCCTACAAGCCTGCCGAAGAGGCCTCGGCATACGGTGCGAACAATCACGGAAGCATGGTTGAGATTGCCGGCAAATGGTATATTTTCTATCACAGACATACCAACGGCAACTGGTTCTCGAGACAGGGCTGCGCAGAACCTCTTGAGTTTAATGCCGACGGTAGTATCATCCAGGCTGAGATCACTTCATGTGGCTTGAACGGCGGCCCGCTTCCCGACAAGGGAGAATATCCCGCTTACATTGTCTGCAATATCTTTAATGACAAGCATGACATCTATGTCAATGACAGTGCGGCCAGAGTTGTTCAGAACGGCGGAGAGGAACAGTATCCTTACGCTTATATCCGCAAGATCACCGATGGCATGACGGTAGGATTCAAGTATTTTGACTGCAGCGGCGTTAAGGGACTGAGAATATTCACCAGGGCTTATGCAAACGGATATTTTGAGATACGTGCTGCATATAACGGTGAGGTCCTTGGACAGATCAAGGTTCAGGGAACCAATATTTGGACCGCGGGTGAGTGCCTGTTCGAAGGAAAGACATTCCCGGATGGAAAGCAGCCGTTGTATCTGACCTTTAAGGGTTCGGGCGGATGCAGCCTGAAAAGTTTTGAATTCTTGCATTAAGTATAGACAAAATATGTGACATGTGTAACATATAATACATACGGCACAAGGTAAAAAGCTGTCATATCGGGAATAATCGACTTTTCTGATATGACAGCTTTTATAGATTTCCTTTAGAAATGTGTACTGCTGAACGAAGT
>JAGCZE010000311.1 GCA_017960415.1 Lachnospiraceae bacterium | reverse complement strand
TTCTTCCCTTGTAAGAGAGCTGATAAATACTTCCTTCGATTCGATAACGGAATCGGACAGTTTCTTCTTTTCCTGCTGCAGCTTGTAGATCTTCTCTTCTATCGTACCTTTGGTCAGCAGCTTTAACACGTAAACATTGCTGGTCTGACCGATCCTGTATGCACGGTCTGTTGCCTGGTCTTCAACTGCGGGATTCCACCAGGGATCATAATGAATTACGGTATCGGCTCCGATCAGGTTTAATCCTGTTCCGCCGGCCTTCAGCGAGATCAGGAATACATCTCCCTCACCGTTATTGAAACGCTTGGCCATATCAAGTCTTTCTTCGGGCTTGGTCTGTCCGTCGAGATAAAAATATTTCATCTCTCTCGCGTCGAGTTCATTGCGTATAATGTCAAGCATTGTCGTAAACTGTGAGAACACAAGGGTCCTGTGTCCGTTTGCCAAAGCGATATCAAGCTGTTGCAGCAGCAGATCGAGCTTTCCGCTGCCTCCCGTATAATCTTCCAGAAATGTCGACGGATGACAGCATATCTGGCGCAGCCTGGTGAGCGCCGCCAGGATCTTCATCTGATTCTTCTCAATACCTGTATTGTCGATCTCGCCGAACAGATCCGAACGAATGCTGCCGACATAACTGATATAAAGCTTCTTCTGCTCTTCCGTCAGAGGCGTTACCATCTTTTCTTCAACCTTATCGGGCAGTTCTTTGAGGACTTCCTTTTTCATACGCCTCATTACAAACGGTCTGATCCTTGTATTCAGATTCGCAAGTACGCCCTCGTCTCCGCTGATTATAGGCTTTTCATAGCGTTGTACGAATCGCGAATGCGCCATAAGGAAATTGGGCATGATAAAATCAAATATTGACCAAAGCTCGGAAAGCGAATTTTCAATAGGTGTACCGGTCAGTGTAAATCTGTGCTCAGCGCGCAGCAGTTTAACCGACTGCGCGTTGATCGATGCGGCATTCTTAATAAACTGTGCCTCATCGAGAAATACCGAATTAAACATAATATTTCTGTAGATCGATACATCCCTGCGCATCAACGGATACGAAGTGATCAGTATATCATAATCTGCATAGCTTTCTATCAGCTTTTTACGGTCTTCAGGCAGACCTATTACAACACATGCGGTAAGCGACGGCGCAAACCCATTGATCTCGTCCATCCAGTTAAACACGATCGAGCTCGGGCATACGATCAGGAAATGCCTGTCTCCGTTTCCCCTGGATTTCATCGACTGTATATAAACAATGGTCTGAAGCGTTTTACCAAGACCCATGTCATCGGCCAGAATACCGCCGAGGCTGTTATGTGCAAGTGTCATCAGCCAGCGGAAACCAATTTCCTGATACCCTCTCAGATCCGCACTGATGCCTTCGGGAACCTGATAGTCTTCCTGCTCGGCATTTCTGATATTATCGATCAGGTGAACAAAATCTTCATTCTTCTCTACATTGAAGCCGCATCCGTCAAGGGCGTCCTCAAGATAAAATGCATTGCTCTTGCTGAGTTTGATGCCTCTTTCTCCGATATTCTTCGATGAAACCCCGAGATTATCGAAAATATCCATCAGGCGCTCAAAATCACTGCTCGTAAGATCGATAAAGCTGCCGTCCTGCAGTCTGTAATATTTCTTCCTGACACGCAGCGATCTGTAAAGATTCTGGAGTTCTTCCTCAGACATATCCGAATAACCGAAATCCATCTCGAGCAGATCCATCTCGCTGCTGACACGCAGTCCGATATTAAAGCCTTTTCCGCTTACTATGCGGAGCTTGTGGAATTCTTCGGAATAATACAGCTCGGCAGCGGCAGCAAGTTCCGATCTGTCACCTGTCAGGAAATCGTAAATACCCGATTCGCTCTTTAACAGATAAAAGCCGCTTCTTGCCTCAAATCCAAACATTTCCAGTTTTTCAAGGACGCTGTCTTCTTCATTCTTTTTTCTGACAATGATATAATAATCCGACTGAGGGTTCTCGAAGGAATTAAACTCGAATTCGCCGTAAATATAGTGTACCTCTGCCTTTATGCCGCCTGCATATCTGTCAAAATATATGCTGCACTTGAATTCGAGCGAGATATATCTGTCAGCGAGCTCGTCGGGGATATCTATATCCATGCTGTCGCCGATCTTCGGAAGGACTTCTTCCAGGAAACGCTGTTTATTGGCTCCACGGAAGATCAAGGGCGGCTTATCCTGCCCGAGGCTGTTGAAAACGGAGCATAATTGCGTTTAAACCGCATATCCGGAATGAATACCGCTCCATTATAATATATCAGCTCGCCGCTCTTTGACAGCGAGAAAACAGCCTCTTTATCCCGATAATCGAGCATGATGGAGTCATCCACGACATCAAGATCGTATTTGATATTGGGATTCTGATTGAATACTCTTACATTTTCATATGTTGTATCATACAGATTCAGCGTAAATGTGCCCTTACCGATGATCCCGAGCAGTCTTAACAGAAGTGTCTGCGTCAGCATCATCCTGGATCTTTCGAATACGCCGGCTGTGGACAGATTGTCGTCCATTCCGAGAATATCAAGTGCTTCGATGATAAAATTCAGTATTTCCTGTGATGAATGATCGAATTCACTCTCATAATATACGAATCTGAAATCTTTGCCGAGGATAATATCGTTTTTCTGGATATAATCGGTTACGAATTTCTTCAGGTTCTGAACCTTATACAGCCTGTCATGTCCGCATTTTAAAGACAGAAATGCATTTCCTTCATTTGCGTTAAGCATTTTCGGAACAGTTATGACAGGTTCGATATGATAGACCTCCATCGGCTGGACGAGATCCTCCTGGCCTCTGAAAAAGTCCATAACAGAGCAGGCCCTTCTGTCCTCGGGAGTCGGAAGAGCTTTTAATTTCTCATGTTCCTGGTGTTTAAGCACTGAAAAAAGTCCCGCGACCACATGCTTGCACGCACCCTTTTCCTTCACTGCGGCGGCGCAATTGCAGGTATAAACAATCTCGGTATCGGACTTTTCATCAATGGTAACGGTATATTCATAGCTGTCCATTACGCTGATCCTGAACTGCCCTGTTGCCCTCTGCACAGATATGCCCTTTACGGCACCCGATCTGTACAGCTGGATACCCCTGGCGTACACGGTTGAACTGACAGCCAGATTTCTGATAGCCGCTCTAGTAAGCTCCTGCATAAACATTCCTTTCGTAACTTTTTTCGATTATATAGGTACATAGGTTTGAAATTCTTATTTTCCTGAAGGATTGTATCCCCTGAGCAGATCGCCTTCACTTATTCTGCCCTCAAAGGTTACATTCAGCATCTGGGACGCATGAGGGCAGCTTTCCATCTCATTGCCTTCATCGTCACGGATTGCGGCAACCCTCACAAATTCCGGACTGATACTGCCGTGTGCCAACACTTCCAGAGTATCTCCTACGCAAAACTTGTTTTTCTGTTCGAGACGGCATACGGTGGTATTGCCGGCGGTCTCAGCCTTCTCTATCGTTCCGTAATAAACATATTCCTTGACATAGGTACTGTTCTCATATACCTGCGACTCGGCCGACGGTTTCCCGAAAAAGAAGCCTGTCGTAAACCGCCTGTTGGTGCATTTGGCGATCTCATCAAGATATA
>JAGCZE010000310.1 GCA_017960415.1 Lachnospiraceae bacterium | reverse complement strand
GGTCAATGCTTTTCCGATTATGGCCGAATGTGTCGCCGTACCCTCCAGAGAATTTTGTTTCAGCAGCTCCAGCAGCTGTCTGTCGCTCTCGGGAACGGATTCGCCCGTTTTTGCCGTGGCGTGGGTCTGTGTATTGTACGCGGCCGCCGCATCCGGAGAGGAGACCGTGGGATTGTTCTGATTCTGGCTGTGTATGCGCGAAAGCTCACCTGCGGATAAGTGATTGTCAGCTATTATCATATCGGGTCCTCCTTTCCGGTCTTTTAATTCGTTGCATTTCGGTTAGTTTTTATTGCTCCCTGTGCAGTATCGATAATCTATCTTTTTCTTTGACTATCGGATAATTTTTATGCGCATGCTCAAGCGTAATACAAGTATCAGTATGTATGGCTCTTCAGAAAATCATTCAGCGTATACAGTACCCTGTCAAAGTGATAATCCACATATTCCCCGCTCAAGAGCTTCCGGGTTTCTTTTGAGTATCCGAGCATCTTGGTGCCAAGTCCTATCTCAAAGGAGATCTGGGTAATGAAATTGGCATTTTCGAGCACTTTTTTATCGGTGGTCTCAAGCCTGTTGATGGCGATCAGCGGATATTCCTTCTTCCCGTCGGTAAATACGAAGCATCCGTACCCCGGACTGAACTTTGCGCCCAATGCGACGGAGAGTGCAAAATCCGTCAGCGTCGAACCTTCGCCGTCCTGGCCGGATTCCTTATTATCCTCTTCAACGTAGTATTTACGGCTGTTGCCGGGATTCATGGTCTTGAACATCGTGTTGGCCAGCTCAATGCAGCGATTGTGATGATCGTCTGTCAGCCATGCCTTGCCCGCATAGGCGATACGGCCCTGCTGGTGATAATCGATGATGGCTGTGGCATGTTCAAGTACGATATAGTGATAGAGGAATTTCATCATCGCCTTGGTTTCATTGCATGAACCGCCGTAATCTCCGGGATAGAAGATCTTGTCGGAGCTGGTGCTGATGCTTTTCGCCTTCTTGTAGCCGTTTCTGATCATGGACCAGGAAAGGCCGGGAAAATTTCTGTTCAGATCCGTGCCGTTTGAGGTGGCTTTCCAGAGGGTTCCGCCCCTGTAGGTATAATTGGCGGTATCGAACGCCACGCCTTCGCGTCCGTCGGGATTGACGCATACCACTATGGCAAACCGTATGTTTTCAAGTACTTCACGCGATTCATCGGTATCGGCCTGAAGAAGGTCGGTGATCTCCTTCAGCAGGAAGGTGGTTCCTGCGGTTTCCCGGGCATGGATCGATCCGGTCAGAACGACAGTCTGTTTATCTTTATCCGAGGGAATATCAACTTCAAGTGCGTACATGCGCCGGCCTGCGGTAGTGCTTCCGATATCGAACAGGTAGACGCCGTCGCGATGGGAAAGGATCTTTAAAAATGAAACGATCTTGCTGTATGTATAGGATTTCGTGATGTTAATCGCAATCTTCTGGACTTTCTTATTGTAAACCGTGGCATCGGTCCATTCCTGTTCCATTGCTTCTTTGTATTCTTCGACGGGCATGCCGGCCGGACCTTCGAATACACCGTAATCTTTCAGAAGCCGGTTGATCTCGTCGGTGGTATAGCTTTCGTCAGTCAGACCTGTCACCGAATCGGCATAGTAATCAAAGCTGTTTGCAGTCACAAGCGTTGCCGGTGTCTGTCTCGCGATCGTTACAGCTTTCAGGATATCAGTCAGGGGTAATGAAGGAAGGGTTCCGGGCCCTGAAACCGGAGATGGAAGCGATGCCGGAGTGACCAGCGAAAGCATCATCAGCAGAGCGGTGAAACCCGTGGTTAATCTTTTGATCATGGGCGAAATCTCCTATCTGTATATTAATCGGCATAATCTTCTTATTTCTTAATATACTTTGGGAAATGTTTTTTTGTACGGGTTGAAATGTAAGCGCTTTTACAAAATTCTGTTTTTTGTAAAAAATATTATACCAGACAAATCCAATGTTTTCAATATTTTGTTCATTTTTTACATTAGAAATGATTATTTATTTCATTTTTTTGTTGACATGGTATCAAAAATGCTTTATTATATTTACTACACAAGAGAGAAAAAGGTATTTTCAAAGAATGAAAGCACTTACATTTAACCGATACAGAACGATCAATATTGCGATCATGACTCTGATGTTTTCATTGGCGGAAGCACTGATCGTACTCGGAGCACGCAGATGGTTCCCTGAGCTGGCTTATACATTGTCTCTCAATATCCTGTTCATGTCGCTGGAGATCATGCGCTGGAGAGGGCTTGGAGCGATATCGGCGGTAGCGGGCGGCCTGGTTTTCTGCATAGCCTCGGGAGCTTCGGCAAAACAGTTCGCGATCTATTGTATCGGCAACCTCTTTGCCATGACAGTCCTTTTGTTTGTGAAGGCTGCGGGCAGGGAGAAGATCAGAAAGGATATCGTTCTTTCGGTCGCATATGTAAGCATTGTTTTTGTTACGGCATGTCTGGGCCGTTATGCCGTTTCGCTTGTTTTTGGAGCGGATCCGGCCATGATAGTACAATTTGTCACCACAGATCTTTTGAGTTATGTGTTTGCTCTTGTCGCTGTACTTGCGGTACGGGGGGCGGAAGGGATTTTTGAGGACCAGAAGGATTATCTTTTCAGGCTCGAACGTGAACGCAGGGAGAAAGAACAGGCACAGGACGGTTTGATTTAGTTTTTTCCACACAACAGCCGATGATCATAAAAGGAGTTCGAATACTCCGGGAGGATTGAAAGCATGAAGAAAAATGCTGCTGATTATCTTATTTACGATGAGAGTACGGGATTGTATTCGGAAGATCCCGAGCAGGCAGTAAGGGATGATGTTGAAAAACATTACTGGCTGAACGTCGGAAGGGCGGTCATCAAGGACTGGCGTCTGTACCTGATGCTGGTACCCATGATCCTCGTATTCCTGTTCTGGCGTTACTTCCCCATGTACGAGCTTCTGGGATGCTTCAAGGTATATGATGTGGTCAAGCCCGTAGCGGATCAGGCCTATTCAGGTTTTTCGGCATTCAAGACACTGATCGTCGGTTCACAGTCCACATACTTCTGGAGGGCATTGCGTAACACCTTCCTTTTGAGCTTCTACGGACTGTGCTTCGGATTCCCGATGCCCATCATTCTGGCGCTCTTCTTCAATGAGATCCGTTCAAACATTGCAAGAAGCGTATACCAGGTTCTTACTTATCTTCCGAAGTTCATGTCGACGGTTGTTATGACAACACTTGTTACACTTCTTGTAAAACAGGGTTCGCTGACATCCGGAATGGGTATCATCTCCCAGTTCCTTGTAAAGATCGGCGCGATCACACAGGAAGTCGGTCAGGCAGGACTTCTCCGTAATCCTTCGTTCTTCCGTGCGATCTACCAGATCAGCGGTATCTGGGAAGGAGCGGGATATGACAGCATTGTTTATTTCGCGGCGATCATCGCAATCTCGCCTACCAGTTATGAGGCGGCTCAGATCGACGGAGCCGGCAAGATGTCACAGATGAGATATGTTGTTCTTCCGAGCATCCTTTCAACAATAGTAATCATGCTGATCACGCGTATCGGATCGCTGCTCAGCATAGGATATGAAAAGGTTATCCTCCTGTACAATCAGGATACCTTTATGACAGCGGACGTTGTTTCAACCTTGTCCTACCGGCTCGGAATGGGTGACGGCAGCAGCGCAGGCATGAAAGGCGTGGCTTCCGCCGCGGAGATGATGAACAATGTAGTCGGCATGCTGCTGGTTATCGGAGCCAACACCGTAGCCCGCAAGGCTTCGAACGTATCCCTGTACTGATGTAAATTTGCAAAGACTTTGATGTGAAAATGATATCCTATCATTCACCAATAGTATAAAACGCTTCGGAATAAAGCGGAGGCTTTCATGAAAAGAAGACTGGAGATTTCAGAATTAATATTCAAGATCATCAGCTATTTCCTGCTGACGATATTTGCACTGTGCTGCCTGTATCCGTTTGTTTATGCGATCTCGGCAGCAGTCAGCGGCAGATATTATGTTGATTACAACCAGGTTGTATTATTTCCGAAAGAAGTTCAATTCAATGCTTTCAAGGAGATGTTCAGCAACAATATGTTCTGGAATTCCTATTCCAATACATTGTTCCTGACATTCTACGGAACCATCTGGGCTCTGGGTGTTTCGATACTCGGCGGCTACGCGCTCTCAAAGAAGAGGCTGCTGTTCCGTAAGACCTTTAATTTCTTCCTGGTATTCACAATGTGGTTCAGCGCAGGTATCGTGCCTCAGTATCTGAATTATATCAATACCAAGAAGGTATTCAATTCTGTCGGCATCATGGATGACAAGTGGCTTGTAGTCATTGCGATGGGTATGGCGGCGATGAATATCATCCTGTTACGTAACGCTTTCGAGGGCGTTCCCTCCGAGATAGAGGAAGCGGCTATCGTAGACGGTGCCACCGAACTTCAGGTGCTGAGCAAGGTCTACATCCCGATGAGTAAATCCACGATCGCTACTGTAGCGCTGTTCTTCGGAATCTCGCGTTGGAACGGATACTTCTGGGCAAGACAGATGATCTCGAATTCGAACGAGCATCCGCTCCAGGTATTCGTCAGACTGAAGCTTGAGCAGTACACCGATCCGGAATTCGTAGCCGGCTGGAACAAGCCCTACGCCACAGACTCTGTTATCTATGCATTGATCGTATGCTCGATCGTTCCGATCCTCGTAATCTACCCGTTCATCCAGAAATATTTCGCCAAGGGCGTTAACATGGGCGGCGTAAAAGAATAAGGTTGCTTCCGCGTATGCGGTAACAATATATTTATCTTAAATTTTTTCAGGAGGAAGATTTTATGAAAAAAATCAAGTCGATTCTCGCACTTGTACTTGCTCTTGCCATGGTGCTTTCAATGGCAGCTTGTACCAAAAATGAAAACAGCGGCGAGAACAATGGCGGCACAACAGCAACAGCTACACCTAAGCCTACGGCTACGGCGGCCCCCACACTTGCACCTGTAGTAGATGATGATGCAGGCAAGGGAACAAATGTAGATTCAAATGAGAAGGCTGATGACCTTGCATTTGCGGCAGGTACTGTTCTTCGTATGGCTACAGGTTACAACAATGCCAAGACAGGTCTTTTCTTTGACGCTGAAGTAGCAGGTGACGGTATCACCCTTGCTGACGGCAAGACCTATCATACCGGCGACTTAAAGCCTACCTGGGTTCGCCTCGAGGAAGTTCTCGGTATGAAATTCGAGAACAAATACCAGGGCAACTCGGCAGCGAAAGAATTCGATTACTGGAAAGAGCAGCTCGGCGAGGTTGATATGGTTGCCGGCTCAGCTGCAACTCTTACCGAGTACGGTAACTCGGGATATCTTGTAAATATCGCCGATTACCTTGACAAAATGCCTAACTTTAAGGCATATCTTGAGGCTAACTCGATCGTTCGTCTTTCCATCACCGGTTCCACCACAGGCGATAACAAGGGCGCGATCTACTTCTCACCTTACTTCGACGGTGCTGATGATATCGAGCGTATGCCCCTTATGAGAACCGACTGGGTTGTTAAGCTTCTTGACGGCGAAGGCGCATTCTCTGCAGCAGCTTCGGGTAATGTTAAGGCAGCGGTTTATACTCCTTACATGCCTGTTTCCGGCAAGGTTGCGATCGATGTTGTTAAGGCTGACGGTAGCGGTGTTGAGAACATCAGCAAGGATTATGACGCAGCAGGCAATATCGTACAGCTTATGAACGACAAGCTTGCAGCAGGATCACTGAGCGGCGTTGACGCAGTTAACATGCTTCGTGATTACATTGACAAGGCTTACAACGGATATTACGGAACAACACGTTCGAACCTGTTCTGCGGACAGAACGCAGCATGGGATGCAGATGAGCTTGTAGCACTTCTTCGTTGCGTAGTTTCAAATGCACAGACACTTAACGGAACCGACAGTGTTCAGGGTATCTTCTCACGTGAGGATGCCAACCTTCAGCGTCAGGTAGATGTTTTCAGACTTGCAGGACATCTCTTCGGTGTACGTGGTCTTGAGTCACGTCAGGATTTCCTCTATTTCGAGAGTGACGGTTCTCTTCATGACGGACGTCAGGAAGAAGCTACCTATGCTGCTATCGAGAGAATGAACGCAATGGCTAAGGAAGGCCTGATCTCGCAGTCATTCGTTGATGCATCGGGCGAGAGCTCCGCAACAATGCTTGAGAACGATCTCGGCTTCATGAGCTATGACTACAACCAGACCCAGACCCTTATGAACCAGACCAAGCTTCAGGACGGCGAGAAGTACATGGCAGCCATGGTTCCTGTAGCACGTTGGTATGACGGAACAAGCGCTGACGGCGTTTATATGAGATTTACAGAGTCCTGGCGTTCTGTTAAGACCGATGCATGGGCAATCTCAAAAGCAGGTGTTGAAGGCAATCCCGATAAGCTTAATGCTTGTCTTGCACTTATCGACTATGCATACAGCAAGGATGGTATGATCCTTATGTCATACGGTCCCGATGCATTTATCAAGCAGGGCGCAACCTTCAGTTTCAACGGTCAGGAAATGCCCGTTATCGCAGACGCTACCTATGCAGAGC
>JAGCZE010000309.1 GCA_017960415.1 Lachnospiraceae bacterium | reverse complement strand
GGTCACAACATGGCCGATGGGATAAACCTGCTCGTAACTGGTACCGCGTACGACACCGTCCTCCGCTCCGCTGAATAGGAAAAACTGCTTGTCAAAGGGTTCCTTGGAAATAACACAGAACAGGTAATCGACACGATATGCCCGCTTGATCTGGTTTACCCGGGTGATAAGCCAGGAGTATGCTATCTCGGCATACAGCTTTTTATCCTCCTCGGGCAGAGTCCCTATCTGTTCTTCCTCCAGATATCTTAACTGAAGCTGCGGATATTTTTCTTCAAAAATACGGCATTTCTCTGCCGTCAGGGTATTGCCGTCGGTGGCCGCGTCATACTCTATGTCCATCCGGTCCGAATTGTAATACCAGTAGCTGACCAGCCATTTGTAGGCAGGATATTCCCTTACCACCGCTTTAACCTCTTCGGCGATCTCTTCGGCGTGAAACTCCGTCTGCTTCTTGACATTCTTGTCATAAAGCCGTGTTTCGGTAATATAGGTCAGGATACCGGTCATGATGATACCGACCAGAAAATAAACCGCAACCTCTATGATAATACTGCTCTTACGTTTTTTACGTTCCATTAATGATCTCTTTTTTCTCTTGTTATTTTTGGAAAACGATCCATATTTATGAAAACAGCTTTATTTCCGTAAACGGTACCGGTCTATCTAAGGATCTCGTCAATAGTCGAAACCGTGCTGAAGGTGCCCTTGTTCTTTGCTATGATCTCTTTTATCTTCGGAAGTTCAAAGTAGTTGACATAGCAGATCAGCGTTGTGTTCTCGCCTGCTATGGCGCCGCGGGATTCCATCATCGTGCAGGTCTTGTTCAGTTCTTCTTTGATGGACCTGATCAGATCGTCAGGTTTCTTGGTAATGATCGTAACCTGCTTGATCGCTTCGAAATGGTCGGTAAAGTGGTTTATGATGGAAGTGGCGACAACATAAACCAGAAGGCTCATAAGCGCTACGCTGCGGTTGATCAGGACAAATACCGCCGTGTAAACACAGGCATTGAAGCCGATCAGAAGATAAGTCATACTGAAGTTTTTGCCGGTCTTGTCGGAAATCTTCTTCAGTACGATGTTCGCAAATATCTCGGAACCGTCGATACATCCGCCGTTTTTCAGGATGAGAGATAATCCTGCACCGAGGAGCGCGCCGCCGAATACGACCGCCAGGAAATGCTCCGTATTCAATTCAAAGGGTATCTCCTCAAACAGCTCCAGTCCGACGGTATAAACAACCGAGCCTAAGATCATCTTGATACCGAACTGCCGGCCCAAAGTAACAAGTCCCGCGATCAGGAAAGGCAGGAATACGATAGCAACACAGACAGAAAGATTGATCCCTGTCAGCTTGCTGACAATGATACCGATACCCGCGGTCCCGTAATCGATCGCGTCGTTCGGGATCAGAATGCATGCTACGGAAAAGCTCGCCATCAGCGCGCCTATTGTGATAAATAAATATTCCAATGCCTCTTCAAGTCTCTTGTTCATCTGCCCCCCGGTTCCTCTCTTATTCCGATGCCTTATTATCTGCATCAAATCTTACTACCATTTTATATGATAAACGTATTAAAATCAATATTGCCCGCAACAGGTTTCATTTCATTATAAAAACAGGCTGCCGCAATGCGACAGCCCGATAATCAACGCTCATATTTGTTTTATTTTACAACTCTTACCCTGAATACTCCGTCGATGCCCTGAAGCTTTGCAACGATCGCATCGGTAGCGGCTTCGTCGGTGTCAAACATGGTGTAGGCAACCTCGCCCTTTGACTTGTTCATCAGGTCGGAAATGTTGATGCCCGCATCACCGAAAGCAGCGGTAAACTGGGTGATCATGTTCGCAACGTTCTTGTGGAAGATCGCGATCCTGCCCTTGTGTGTGCAAATACCCATATCAACTGCGGGATAGTTCACGCTGTTCTTGATGTTACCGTTCTCAAGATAATCCATCATCTCACTGACAGCCATCTTTGCACAGTTATCCTCGGACTCCTCGGTGGAAGCGCCCAGATGAGGGATAGCGATAACACCGTTCATTCCGGCGGTCTTTGCATTCGGGAAATCGGTAACGTACTTTCTTACCTTGCCGCTTGCAAGTGCCTCTTCAAGTGCCTCGTCGTCTACAAGGGCATCTCTTGCGAAGTTCAGGATGATAACGCCGTCCTTCATCATCGAGATCGTTTCCTTGTTGATCATCTTCTTGGTGTTTACATCGGGATCATCGCTCTCGATAAGCGGAACATGTACCGAAATATAATCGCAGTTCTTAAATATCTCTTCTCTGGTCTTTACATGATGGATATCCCTGGACAGATTCCATGCGGCATCTATCGAAATGTAAGGATCGCATCCGTAAACATCCATTCCGAGGTGCTTTGCGGCATTGGCAAGCGGTCCGCCGATGGCGCCGAGTCCGATGATACCGAGCTTCTTGCCTCTGATCTCGGTTCCTGCGAACTTGCCCTTGCCTTTTTCTACGAGCTTGGCAACATTCTCGTCGTCCTTGATGCCCTGTACAAAATCGATACCGCCGATAACGTCACGGCTTGCAAGCAGCATACCGCAGATAACGAGCTCTTTAACGCCGTTGGCATTGGCACCGGGGGTATTGAACACTACAACACCCTTCTGAGCCAGCTTATCAAGCGGAATATTGTTGACACCGGCACCTGCACGTGCTACGCACAGAAGCTTGTCGGAGAATTCCATCTCATGCATGACTGCCGAACGTACCAGTATACCTTCCGCATCATTTATATCTTCGGTCTTTACGTAATTGTCTGTAAAATTGTCGGTACCTACAGCTGAAATAGGATTTAAGCAACCGTATTTAAACATTATTTATGCTCCTCCTCGTATTTTTTCAGGAAATCAACGAGCGCCTGAACGCCTTCCTTCGGCATTGCGTTGTAAATGGAAGCGCGCAGACCGCCCACGCTCCTGTGGCCTTTAAGATTGTCGAAGCCTGCTGCCTTGGTAGCCGCAACAACGGCTGCATCCAGATCTGCATTGTCGGTAACAAAAGGAACGTTCATAAGCGACCTGTATTCCTTGTCAACGGTACCCCTAAACATCTTGCTGTTATCAAGGAAATCGTAAAGAAGAGCTGCCTTCTCGCGGTTGATCTTATCCATTGCCTCAAGTCCGCCAAGCTTCTTTAAGTACTTGAATACCTTGCCGCAGCAGTAGATAGCCCAGCAGTTGGGGGTATTGTACATCGAGCCGTTCTCCGAATGTGTAGCAAAGCTGCAGTATGTCGGAACGCTCTTGTCAAGTTCGGGATTGATCAGATCTTCACGGATAATAACGATCGCAAGGCCTGCAGGTCCTACATTCTTCTGTACGCCGCCGTAGATGATGCCGTATTTGCTGACATCAACAGGCTTCGAAAGGAACATGGAGCTCTGGTCGGCTACGAGGATCTTGCCCTTTGTGTTGGGAAGTTCCTTGTAGGTGGTTCCGTGAATGGTTTCATTTTCGCATATATATACATAATCTGCGTCATCATCTATGGGAAGGTCGGAAACATCGGGAATATAGCTGTAGTTTCTGTCTTCACTTGATGCAATGATATTTACCTTGCCGTATTTCTTGGCTTCGGAAGCTGCTTTCTTGGACCAGGTTCCGGTTACTATATAATCAAATACGCCGTTCTTGCGCAGATTCATGGGTATCATCGCAAATTCCAGCGTAGCTCCGCCCTGTACAAAGAGAACCTTGTAGTTGTCCGGGATTCCCATCAGTTCACGAATATCCGCCTCGGCTTCGTCAATGATCTGCTGGTAAACCTTAGATCGATGGGACATCTCCATTACGCTCATTCCGCTGCCCTTGTAATCGATCAGCTCCGCCTGGATCTCTTCAAGTACGGGAAGTGGCATCATAGCCGGACCCGCTGAGAAGTTAAAAACTCTTGCCATTTTAATTCTTTCCTCCTTTAACTCGATAAAGTATGCCCTTATTCTATCGCAAATTTTTTCACTTATCAAGTGGTTTTATTATCAAAATAAACCTAAATTTTTAAATGGCAGCATTCAGATTTTTTAGTTTTTGTGAATTTTTACCAAAAAAAGAGGTGATTTCATCATGAATCAACGATATTATTTTCAATGGTATCAATTGTACTCTGCCTGTGATATAATGGAAGCGTAGTGACTCAGTATAAACCGATGGTGATATGCTAATTTCGAAGGGAGAATCGTATTATGGAGATCATTGTATTGATTTTAATCGTTGGAGTATTCGGATTTTTCTTTTATATCATGAGACGCAACCTCAACATAAAGAAAAACGGTATTGAGGCTGATGCTGTCATTACCGATGTCCAAAAAACCTATGAGTCTGATGACGACGGCAATCAAACCGTTCATCCCATTTACCATGTAAAATACACTATGCAGGACGGCACCGGGGTTGAGGCAGCAAGACTTTGGGACGAACCTGAAGGACTTGAGCCCGGCGATACCGTGCGGATCAAATATCTGCCCAATGATCCGAAGCATACCGTACTCGCAAAATAGGCTCGATCCACAGTTTAAACCCTTGCATTAAGATTGTTCGCGCAGTTTCCCGCAAACAGAAAACCGCCTCATCCGCGATTTGGTGTGAGGCGGTTTTTTATTGGATCAAGTTTGAATCATCCTGTTTTTACAAACCGAATGCCTTTGTAAATTCGTTGATATCGGGTGCAAGTTTTACCGGCTCGCCTGCGGCGTTGATCGCATTGACCGTGTCTTTCAGGCCATTGCCGGTGACTACCGAGACTACGGTTGAATCCTTCGGGATCAGGCCTTCTTCAACAGCTTTCTTTAAGCCTGCGGTTCCGGTAACTCCGGCGGGTTCGCCGAAGATACCGTAAGAGCCCAGCAGCTTCATGGCTTCAAGGATCTCCTCATCGGTCACATTGACGCAGATGCCCTTGGATTCGCGGATCGCGTTCATTGCCTTGTCGGGATTTCGCGGAACTCCGACTGCGATGCTGTCCGCGATCGTGTTCTCTTCCATCGGCTCAAGAGGCTTGTTTTCCATAACGGCGCGATTGATAGGATAGCAGCCTGTAGACTGTACACTGATGATCCGGGGCAGTCTGTCGATAAAGCCGGTCTCGTAAAGGTCCTTCAGTCCTTTCCAGAGGCCTCCGATCGTGCAGCCGTCACCCACCGATATGGCAATATAATCCGGCATCTTAAAATCAAGCTGTTCGGCAATTTCAAGGGCGACAGTCTTCTTGCCTTCCATCAGATAGGGATTGATCGCGGCATTTCGGTTGTACCACCCGAAACGGTCGATGGCTTCGGCCGAGAGCCTGAAGGTATCCTCATAATTGCCCTGCACGCTGATAACATTGGCCCCGAAGATCATGAGCTGGGCCACCTTGCCCTTCGGCGCACGCTCAGGTACGAAAATATAGGTCTTAAAGCCTGCCGCGGCGGCATTGCCCGCAAGTGAAGATGCCGCATTGCCTGTTGATGAACATGCGATGATATTGTTTCCGGCTTCCGCAGCTTTCATAACTGCCATTGCCGACGCCCTGTCTTTCAAGGATGCGCTGGGATTGATCCCGTCGTCCTTTACATAGAGTTCTTTTATGCCAAGCTTCTCTGCAAGCCTGTCAACCTTATAAAGCGGTGAACAGCCTACTCTGAGCTTGTTGACATGTTCTACCGTTTCGGGTTCCACAGGCAGGAATTCCATATAACGCCACATGGTCCGGTCACGGCGTTCCTTCAGCTGCTGCGGCGTAAGCGCCGTTCTGATCTTCTTATAATCGTATTTTATGTCCAGTATTCCACCGCACTTCGAGCACGTGGTCGTATTTGGATCCGCAGCCTGTTCATGTCCGCATTTTACGCAGACCGCACTTGTCATGTAGTTCATAATACACCTCATCCGTCACGAGTTGAAAATCAAACTCGTGACACCTTCCCCTCAAGGGGAAGGCATTTATCAGTTCTAACGTTTACTGTTTCGCAAAGTTCTTGTATCGCAGAGTTCCTGTTTCACTTCAACAATCCGGTTCTTTCGTTGAACTCGTCGATCAGGGCGTCGATCTCGTCTGCCTGGTGCTCGACAGCCTTCCAGGTATGCTCGGGATCGTACCAGAGGGCGTTGAGCTCCTCGCTGGTCCTGCCCTGCTGCTCAACCCATGTGTAATACTTGAGGTTGTGGATCGTCTTGCGGTCGTAGTAGGTCAGTTCCTTCATATTGTCGATCTTCTGGTCAAGGATGTGCTTGTTGAAGCGGACTGCGGCAACCTTGTCGCTGTATTCGCCGTCGGCATCCTGAAGTTCCTTGATACGTGAGCCGTACATTACCGAAGAATCGGTCAAGACAGTTGCAAGCACATCATCCTCGGTCAGCTCGTAGTACTTCGCCATCTTGATACAGCACAGAACATTGGCGATACCGGAGATACCGAGCAGTTCAAGCTGCTCCACAAGCTCAGGCGCAACACCTGCTTCCTTCGCAAGGTACTCACGGCCGGCCTTCTCGTTGAACAGACGCAGCGTCTGCTGGCTGTCTTCGTCGTCAATATCGATGACCACATCTGTATTGCGCACATTGTGGATCCACGGTACATGCTTGTCTCCGATACCTTCGATGCGGTGTCCGCCGAAGCCGTTGTTCAGCAGGGTCGGGCACTGGAGTGCTTCGCCCACACCAACCTTCGAATTCGGAAATACATCCTTTAAGTAGTCCCCGGCACCGGTCGTTCCGGCTGAACCCGATGTGAAGCAGGCTCCGGCGAATCGGCTCTTGTCGGTCTTTATCAGGTTATATGCTTCCTCGATAGCGGGACCGGTCACGTTATAATGCCACAGATGATTACCCATTTCTTCGAACTGGTTGAAGATCATGCAGTCATCTATGGTCGTGCGCAGCACCCAGTTCTTATCGAATAATTCATTAACATTGCTCTAGCAGCCGGGCGTAGCAATGGTCTCGCTGGCAACGGTGGAAAGCCACTCGAAGCGCTCGCGGCTCATTTCCGCAGGAAGGATCGCTATCGAATAGCAGGACAGAAGCTTGGAATTGAAAGCTCCGCCGCGGCAGTAATTACCGGTCGAAGGCCATACGGCCTTGTGATATGTTACATCAAACTGACCCGTTACAAGTCTGGGTACAAGGCATCCGAAAGATGCGCCTACCTTGTGGCAACCGGTGGGGAACCATTTGCCGATCAGGCAGATGATCTTCGCATCAACACCCGTCAGTTCCTTCGGCAGGACAAGGAAATTCGGCTTGCCGAACTGTCCGCCTTTCTCCTTGGGCTCATTGTGCCAGGTTATCCTGAAAAGGTTCAGAGGGTTGATATCCCAGAGTCCTACATCTTTCAGGCTCTCGCGGATCTTCTCCGGGATCTTTCCCGGATCGCGCATCTGGGCAATAGTGGGAATTATTATGTTTCTCTCCCTTGCCCTGTCAATGTTCTTTTGCAGTGCCTGTTCATTTCTGGTCAGATCGATCATATGGTTTCCTCCGTGTTATTTTG
>JAGCZE010000308.1 GCA_017960415.1 Lachnospiraceae bacterium | reverse complement strand
GGTCATAACACCTTCATTAACGGTAAGACCAAATACATCATCAACACCGTCTGAATCGGTATCTCTCTGAACCTTGCCCATATACTCATCAAACTTATCCCATGTCCACTGATCATTCTTCTGAAGGTCATAGATCTCGTTGGGATCGATACCAGCGTTCTTAAGAACTGTGGTATTGAAGTAAACACCTGTACGAGGCTCTGAAGCGCCTGCATACATACAGTAGATAGCACCCTTCTTGCTGTACTGCTGATGAAGAAGGTTCTTCTGGAACTTCTCCTCATCAAAGATAAGAGCGTAAAGAGTTGAAAGGTCGAACATAAGACCATTGCTCATAACTGATGTAACAGCGGGATCATCACGAAGAGTGAATACATAGTTGTTGCCATCATCGGGAATAGATGCATAGTCAACGAAGTCCTGAGGAACAGTTCCCCAATCGCCGATTGTCTGGCTCTCGATAGTGAAGTTGTACTCAGCCATGATCTCATCCCAGTAAGCGTACTGAGCGGTATCGTAAGCGGTAAGATTCTCTGTCTTTCTTCCGCTTGACCACCAGTCACGAACTACGATGTGCATTCCGCCAAGGTCGATCTTGTTGCCATACTGGTCTACATAGATTCCGTCATCGTTAAGCTCACAGTAGAACTCGTCTGCGGGAATATTCTTAACTTCCTTTGTAGGCTCAGGTGTTGTCTCTGTTTTTGTTCCTCCCCCGTTGTTTGCCTCAGCCTTTGTAGGATCAGGAGCGCTGGTAGGATCTGTGGTAGTGCCACTGTCCTTAGTACAGCCGGCTGCGGTTACTGCCATAGCGGTTGCCATGAAAGCAGCAAAGATTCTTTGCAAATTTCTTTTTTTCATTTCTTCCTCCTTGTAAATTGAATCGGCTTAATGCCAATTTATTTAAATTGCATTGCATCCGGCGGCCAGTATCACATTCCGGGAGCCGACCGAACCTTGCAATTTAGATACTGTTAGGAAAAAGGTTCTTGTGTTTGTAACCTTTCAAAACACTACATGTTGCATTATAGCACAAGATTATTTAGTTGTCTAATCTTATTTAAACTTTTATTAATCAAATATTGTTAGAATTCACCAAAATTTTAGTTTTCCAACAACAAATTCTTTACATCTTTATACCCGTACTTGCAAGACTCTCTACGAACTGTCTCTGAGCAAACAGATAAAGCAGTATGATAGGAGCAACGATCATTAAGGTACCTGTGGACAATATCTGGTTCGAACGTGCTACAGAAACCGATGCCTGCGAAGCTCCGTTACCTGTCTGGTTACGTGCTACTTCAACACCGAGGCTCGCTACGATGGTTGAAAGGCTTGTACTAACCAGAGTCAGCTTGCTTAAGAACAGTCTTGAATAGAAACCGTCGGTCCACTGCCATACAAATGCGAACAGGAAGCAGGAAGTGATGATGGGCTTCGCCTGGGGAAGCATGATCTTGAAGAATGTCTTCAAGGTGCCGCAGCCGTCAATATATGCCGCCTCTTCAAGGTCGACGGGAATATTACGAAAATACTGTCTTACCAGGTAAATATAAAGTCCGTTCTTCAGACCCATGCAGCCTAAGCTCATCAGGTAGTAAGGAACCGCCGAACCACGCAGATTCAACGTATTGCCCGTGATCAGCTTGATGATGCCCAAAACATCAAACATACTGAAGTGCAGGAACAGTGAAGTCGAAACGGTCTGCGGAGGAACCATGATCAGCAGCATAACAAATGCAAACCACATGTTCTTGAGCGGGAATTTGAAACGGGCAAATCCGTATCCGACGATTGTTGTCATCGCAACCTGAATGATCGCTATGGTCAATGAAACTATCAGGGATGTAACGATACCCTTGCCATAGTTCATGATCTTCGCCGAAAGGATATAGTTATCTACATTCGGATGAAGAGGGATCGATATAACTATAGGATTATACAGATCCTGCTCGGTCATGAAGCTTACAGAGATCTTATTGAATACCGGCTGAAGGATCAAGAATACGAGACCGAACAGCAGGATTGCCCTGACAATACTTATAAATACTGCAGTAATCTTTTTTCTCAGAAGATAGCCGTTGGTCAGACTATTTCTTTCCCAGAAGGTTCTCTCTACCACAGCGCCGTCCGAAACAGCAGGGCTTACAGCAGTAATATTTTTATCTTTCTTTGCTTTATCTTTCGTCACTGTAGTACACCACCTTTGAGATTAAGAATGAAGTTATACCGATAAATGCCATTATAACTAAGAAATACATCCAGGCCATCGCCGAGGCTGGTCCGTATGACTGCTTGCTGACCATAACAGTCTGGATCTTGTCTATAACCTGATTATCGGAACGCATACAGAAGTCTACGACCGTGTATACCCAGTTAACCAGGAACAGTGAGCTTACCATCGGGAATGTAACCTTCCACAGGCTCTCCCATGCAGTACATCCGTCGATACTTGCCGCTTCGTACAAGCTCGAGGATATTGTCTGCAGACCTGACAGGAAGATGATGATCTGGATACCCGATGCCAACGCAACATCATAGATATTATCAATGACTTCGAATACCTTCTCATAAGCTCTTACACCGACACCGGCTGTTCTCAGAATCGTCTCGAGAGCTGCCGTAACGCTTATACCGGAAGACGTGGTCTCAACCGTCTGCTCCAAAATGGACATGTACTGGTTATTTGATTCAAGTCCCAGCATAACACCCGAAGACAGGATGACCGGCAGGAAGAAGATGGTTCTTACAAGCGCCCTGCCCTTGAATTCCTGATTCAGTATCAGCGAAACAAAGAAACTGAATACGATGATCGCAAATGTATATATAACCATTCGCGTCAGCTCCTCGGTAAGGAGACGCAAGTATTCCGGGTCGGTCCTTAAGGCAAATTTGTAATTCTCGATCCCGATCGGACTGTATGAAACATTTCCGCTGCTGAGGATAACATCGCAGAAACTCATATACAGTGAATGGAACAGAGGTTTTACCATGAATGCCAGGAAACCGATTATAAACGGAAGGATAAACAGATATCCGGATATTGCCTTACTCTTGGCAAGACCGTCCATTTTTCCTTTCTTGCGTTTCTTCGGTTTAACTTCTGCCGTATTTACCTGATTTTTCATATCAAATACTGCCCTTTCTTTTGAGCTTTTTATTACCTGAAATAGTAAATTGTATTACGAATATCTCTGTGTGTTTATGTAAATTATTTTACCGACTTAAAATCTCTAGCCGGGATCACTGTTCCGTCGGGAGCTGTGAAATCTACAAAGCTGTAATTTACATAAACCTTGGTTCCGTCTGCATATGTCGTACATGAAACTTCGGCAGTCAGCTTCTCATGATCAACCATTTCCTGATTGAATATTCCACCGAGTTCTTTGTTGTACTTGGTATAAACGTCCCTGATCCTCTCTCTCCAGTTAGAATACTCACAACCGTAATACTTGGTATAAAGAGTATCCTGAAGAGTGAATGCATTCTCATGCATAACGGTGAACATCAGGCCTGCGCCGTACTCTGCCGAATACAGAAGCTCTTCTTCGATGTTACCGCAGATGTTAAGAGGCTCACCTGTGTAATTAACATATCCGTGAAGTGCAAGCTGGAAGAACGGAATATTCTTATCAAGGATCGTATACTGACTTCCGGAGAGGTCTGTTTCAACGATCATGTCAACATAAGGAACAACATAATCATTACCCATCATAACGATCTGCTTGGTACCCGAATCATTGACCGCCTTAATCTTCTCAGTCTGCATGTTCTTTGCTTTTTCACGGCTGACCGGATTCTTCTTATAGAAATCCGAAGAAAGATCCATTCCGGCATCCTCATAAGCTATACCGGCATTGTACTTCTTTCCGGCTTCCGCAAGCGTATCCATCATCTCAAGTATCTTGTCCGGATGAAGCAGGAAGAAGCTGTCTGTTCCCTCTCTCAGCGCATATGTAACAGAGCTGAAAATATGAAGCTCCGCACGCTGCTTTCCTACAAACTTGGCAGCATCCGTATACGAGAAGAATCCGTCGAAAATGTCGCTGTTGTAAGCGTACTGTGTAATACCGTTCAGACAAAGATCAACGCCCAGATCCTGTGCGGTCTTTGAAAGATTGTTGAGGGCCTTCTTTCCGCCGAGCTGTGAGAGAACTTTTGCCTTGGTAAGTACCTGCTGGTTTACACCGCCGTTACACCATCCCGACAATCTTGCGGTGATGTTCTTGAGTCCGTCCTCTGTCAGGCCCTTCAGTATCTCTTCTGCCTGAGCGAAAGTCGTAAGCGGAAGCGGACGGGAAATCGGAATACCCACTACCTGTCTAACCTTGTCTGCCGCACCGACTATATCAAATACAACAGGAGTATCGGTATCGGTATTGAGAGTCAGGTAACTTCCGTATTTATCCTTAAGATAATTGCCGTAAACCTTGGCCATATCTACATAGCTGCCGGAATCGATGAATCTGTAGCGCTGTACGAGAGATTCATCCTGAGGAAGGTTCTCATTGAAACCGTAGATATCGCTTGATGAGATCTGTCCAACATCATACTGTTCACGAGCCTTGATCGTGTAAAGCGCATTTACGAAGTTGTAGCTGTGTACCCTGCCGCTGATATCGGCCTGGATACCTGCATAGGAGGCACCCTGCTCTATCAGGCATAAAAACGAATCAATGCCTTCGGAAATACCGAACAGAATGTAATAAGCACGGGTATCGTGAACCAGGTCATTCTTCTTCAGACATATATCACGTCCGTAAATATTTGCGAAATAGTTGTTCTGCGAATTCCTGCCGTTGTTGAAATTGATGATCGCACCGCCGCCTTCGGGAACAAGAAGAAAACCTTCCTCCTTGGTTCCTGCCGCACCGAAGTACGGAAGAACCGTAAGGTTCGTTACTCTGTAGGAAGCAGGACTCTCTATGCTGGATAAGGGAACCTCTGCGATCAGATCGGCGCCGTCAAGCCTATATGTAACATCAACCCTGAAAATGGGCTTATCACTGGTATTTTCAAGATTTACAAGTGCCTTATCCGCCAGATAATCTTCCTCGGTGTAACCGAGCTCAGCCAGCAGGTTCTCAAGTGAAGGCTTACCGCCCGAAGCAGCCTCGAGAACATACAGAGGACCGTCTTCGATCATAGGATACTTGGCAATAAGGTCTGCCTTCTTCTCCTCGTCTTTGATCTTCTTCAGGTCATACTTGGTATACATACCCTGAACATAGATCTTCTTGTTCATATCCAGACCTGCGGTCAGTTCCTTGAACCTTTCCTCGGTCATCATGGGCGGGATGATATACTCTCTTTCGATATCGCCGAGTGAATAATGAACCGTGATATAATCCGAACCCGATTCAATATCATAAATTCCTCGTGTTGTACTGAACGAGTATGAATCATACAGCGTATCCAGACCGTTCTGGGTAGTGTGGTTGAGCAGGATCTCCGACTTCAGCTTGCCTTTTTCGGACATCTGTGCAAGAGGATCCGAGTCAGCATCATGAACCGAAGAAGTCCAAACCTTGCCGCTGGATTTTACAAGCAGTGTAAAATTGGTAGTCAGAGGATCCATTGTGAGCTTCAGATGTTCATTTTCAAGAACGATCTCTTCCTCACTGCCCTCATATTTTTCGGGAACTACCGAAGGCTCTTCCTCTTCCGCCGCACCGAATTTAACGATCAAAAATACTGCAATTCCGATCACTGCCAGTAATACCAGAGGGAAGATAATACTCTTAAAGGTCTTCTTGATCTCATTGATTCTTTCTTGTCTTAATTCAGGATTAATATCTTTTCTCATAATTACTCCAGTTTTATCAAAAGTTTAATGATCAGTTTTACAGATACTACAATCGGAACAGAAGCTCTTTACCAAGTGAGATAAAGTATGCGACACCCTGAGAGATCATACTGAAGAACAGCATCAGAATGAAAATGATGATCAGCATCGCAACCAGCGAAGCAAACATGAACAGGATATTCTTGGCTCCCGAATACTCATGTATCTGTCCCATAGCAACTACGATCAGGATACCGGCATATACAAGCGAAATAGTATTCAGCGTTGTATAGAACTGAGCTTCATCTACGGTAACAAAATTACTGAGGATCGTGATCGGGATCATAACTACGGAATAAGGAAGCATTCCGTAACAGGTTGCCATATATACCTGACCGAGTCTTCCCTTACCGTCAAACAGCGTCGTAAGCGCCCAGTTGCCGACTACGAACAGAGACAGGGGAAAGATTATACTTGCAATATACAGGAATATGTTTATCTCTTCCCAGTTTACAACCTGAATAACGAAACCGGTATATTTCAGCGACAGCAGCCTTACCATAACCGTAATGAAAAGGATGGTGTTCGCAGCTGCGTAAGTACCGCGCTTCTCATGCGTCAGATCCCAGAAACCGTCCATCGGATGGCTCATGCAGTAGAACGCGAATTTCAGCGAATCAAGATATTTGTGAAATTTCTCACTCTTGAAAATAGCTAGTCCCATATCTGTTCTGTCTCCACTCTGTATTATTTGCTTATTGGCAGTTATATCATCTTTACTGTTTATTGAAGTATTCGGCCGTACGGATCTCGTACTTGGCCTTCTTCACGAATCTGACCGCTCCCGGGATCAGGACTAGAGCCAGGATAACCACGATCACCCAAAGGATATGGCTTTCAACCCATTCCTTACGATACTGCTTAAATGCTTTTGAATAATTGTCTGCGTCATACTTCAGCTTGAAGTATTTCATCGCTTCTTTGTATTCCTTCTGACGAAGCAGCGCACGACCAATGCCGATGTATGCGAGATAGTAATTGCCGTCGACATCCATAACCTTCTGCCAGCAATCACCGGCTTCATCATAAAGACCAAGATCAAATGCGTCTACGGCCTGATAGATATTCTTACCGAAATCCGTGCAGGTAAAGATCGTGATCGCGCAGTCAAGATAATCGAGTACGAACAGATCATATCCGATATGTTCTATAGCTGTCGGACGTCTGAAATATCCGTCCATGTTGCCGTTTCCGCCGAATGCGTATACGAGACGGCCCTGCTCGTCATAACCGAAGATCCTTCCGCGGTTCTTATCGAGAACACAGTAAATATCGTTATCAAATACAGTAATATCGGTTAAAAGAGAAGGTCCCGAGTATCCACCGCCGCTGCCGAAATAGATATCGCCTATGATCGGAACTTCCTCATATCCGTTACGAATAAGGATGTCGCTGCCGAGCAGGTTCAGTCTTCTGACAGCGTCTGCCGAACCGCTTCTTAAGTCGGCTTCTTCCTGACCGTCCTGAACTGTGTAGATAAATCCTTCCTTATCCATGTAAAGGTTATCATACTCGGTAGGAACGAAACTCTTCATCTGTGCTCTCTGCTCCTGTGAAGCAAAGAACTTCCAGATATAATCCCAGAAATCATATACAACGGGGGTTGCTCCAACGAAGCCGGAGAACACACCGTCGGGCTCATATTTTACAAGACCCTTGTTGATACCGGTTGCAAGGCAGTAAACACGCTCAGCGGTATCTATAACAAGTTTGGAAGGCAGGAATGTAAGCTCGGGATCGAGGGTTGCCTCATTCGGCTTATCAAACTGCATGATGTAATTCAGATCCGGATCGAGCTTCAGAATTCTGGAGTTGTTCTTGTCGGCAATAAAGATGTTGCCGTCCTCGGAGATAGCCATGTCGGTAGGTCCGTTGAAGGTATTGGGGCCGGGGCCGCCGTTGAAGCTGTCGATGATCCTTACTACTTCAAGATTCTCAGCAGAAACACGGTTCAGCTCGATGATCCTGTTATTACCGGTATCACACAGATACAGTGAATTGCCGGATACATACAATCCTTCGGGCTGCTTGATCTTCACTTCAAGACCAAGGTCTGAGGATGTAAGAACCTTGCTGACGGTGTAGGCATCCGGACATTCCTGATACTCACCCCAGAAATCATATACGTATGTATAGCTGGTCTCAGCCAGAGCACTCACAGGCGCACATACAAGAATGATAGCCAGAAAGGCTGCAGTAAATCTTACCAAATTCTTTTTCATAAAAGTCTCCTAGGTTTGCCGGAAATTCTTTAAAAATATGCTTCCCGCATTCTGCCTTAAGTTTGTAAATAGTATCTGTATCGAAACAACAGCTTATCAATCCTTCATACCGGAGCTTGCCATTGTTTCGAGGATCTGTGTCTGTGAGAAAACGAACAATGCGATAGGTACAACCATAAGTACTACCGTAACGGCTGCGCCCTGACCGGTTCTTGCAATACCGCCGCCCTGGATCTGTCTCATGGCGAAGGGAAGCATCTTCTTCTCTTCCGAGAAAATAACGGTTGATGCGGTCTGGTTCCAAAGTCCCTGAACCGAGAAGATGATCAGTGTCATCCATGCGGGCTTTACGTTCGGCATAACGATGGATGAAAATACTTTCCACTCACTTGCGCCGTCAATCTTCGCAGCCTCAACGAGAGACATCGGAAGGTTTTCCATGAACTGCTTCATAAGGAAGAGTCCCATCGGAGAAGCAAAGGCCGGAATGATGATAGCCCAATATGTATCGATCCATCCGAGCTTGCTCAGCAAGATGTAGTTCGGGATACCGGTAACATAACCGGTGAACATGATGGCGGTCGTTACGATCTTGAAGAAACCACGTGAACCGGGGAAATCATATTTCGAAAGTACAAATGCACCCATCGAAGCAAAGATAAGATGTCCCGCAGTACCTACAGCTGTAATGAAGATCGTATTGAACAGGTATCTCGTAAATGTTACCCATGATTTACCCATTGTAACGAACAGGTCTGAAAAGTTATGCAGTGTGGGATGAAGCGCCAGGAATCTCGGAGGATTCTTGAACAGCTCATCCAGCGGCTTCAAAGCATTTGCTACGGCGAATACGATAGGGAATGCCATGATAACAGCCATCAGGGAAAGGAATATATAAAGCGCGACATCACCGCCGACTGAACGGTTGGGTTTTCTTCTCCGGATCAACGGCTTATGATACTCTTTTTGAACAAGTTCTTCTTTCTTATTACGTTTACTCATCGCACAAGTCTCCAAATAATTTTATATCAGTAGCTTCAAGCTGATCGACTGTAATTGTCAGGTTCCCACTCTTCTGATCAGGCTCTGGATAGCTTTGTTGGTAACAACCATGATCAGGAACAGTATAACTGCGATCGCACAGGCATAACCCATCTCAAATCTCGAGTAACCGTAGTCGAAAAGGTGTGTAACGATCGTTCTTGCTGCATAATCGGTACTGGGATAACCGCACAGGGTCATTGTTACGTCACATACGTTAAATGAAGAGGTGATCGTCATAACCGCACCGAATACCAACATGGGCTTCATGCTCGGAAGGGTTATATACCAGAGCTCCTGCCAGCGGTTCTTGACACCGTCGATCATACCTGCTTCGATCTGTGCGGGATCAACACCCTGAAGACCTGCAACGAATGAAAGGAAACCGGCACCCAAGCTCATCCACAGGATAACTATCATACAGATAGGAAGCATGTAGGTCGGGTTGATGAAGAACAGGATAGGTGAATCGATAAGACCCATCTCGATCAGTCTCGAGTTGACCATACCGTAAGCATCACCTCTGAATACGATCGAGAAGATCGTATAACAGGTACCTGCCAGTGAAGGTGCATAGAATATAACTACCGCGATGCTTCGTACCATACGCGGAAGCTCATTGATGAGCCATGCGAACAGGAACGATGCGATATATCCCAGAGGACCTGTGATGATCGCTATCATGAAGGTATTCTTGATACCGATCAGGAATATATCGTCTTCCAGGATCAGGCTGATATAGTTCGACAGACCTAAAAATCTGGGCGATTCCAGAATATTGAAGTAAGTAAAGCTGTAGTATATTGATGCCACAACAGGATAAATGAAGAACATCGCAAATACTATGGCATAAGGAAGCAGGAAAAGGTAGCACATCTTCGCCATCTTTGCTTTCTTCCAAGCCACGGAAACATTATGTTTCTTCAGCTTAAAATAATTTGTAAAAAAATCTTTCATCAGTTGCCTCCATACCCCTTATATTCACAGGTCTGTAGAAATATATAAATATCATTTTCCAAATCAGTCAACATTATCGATCGGCAGACCGAACTCTTTTCGTTTC
>JAGCZE010000307.1 GCA_017960415.1 Lachnospiraceae bacterium | reverse complement strand
TCAGCCGCGTTCTGCCCGACGGCAAGCTTGAGCTGAGCATGCGTGAACCCGGATATCTCCAGATCCACATAGACTGCGATTCCATCATCCGTGAACTAAAAAAAGCCCCCGGCGGCTTCCTGCCCTACAATGATGCAAGCGGTGCAGCAACGGTCAAAGAGCGGTTCAAAATGTCCAAGAATTCGTTTAAACGCGCCATCGGCCATCTTATGAAAGAAAACAAGATCGAAATAACAGAAAAAGGCATACGTCTGGTCAAAAAATGATCGACCGCATATGCCTGTTATCCTGCATCTTCAATAAATATATTCCGTTATCCGGCTGATTCCTCATCAAGAACCTTAAGCAGCTGTTCCGCCTCTATAGGCTTGGCAACCAGATGTTTTAATCCGAGGGCTTTTATTTCCTCGATCGTATCCTGATCGCATAACGAACTCAGCATAATGATCTTTTGGGAAGGATTCTCCTTCAATATTTCTGCTGCGGCCTCGATACCGTCTATTCCGGGCATAATAATGTCCATGGTGATAATGTCGGGCTTCAGCTCTTTTGCCATAGCTATGCCGTCTTCGCCGTTCTTGGCACATCCTACGACATTATAATCATGTTCATTTACTATATCTGTGATCTCCCTTGCGATAAAGGGTGAGTCATCCACAATAAGTATTGTCTTCATTTTTTCATTCCTCCTTAGCTATTCCCTGCAGGTTTGCATAATCAGGCAGAACATCGTATTTTATTATGATCCTGAGATCACCGTATTCTCCCGTCAGTCCCACGCTGACGATATTGCCGTATACGGTATCGGCGTTGTCGACATAAGCCCCCTCGACCAGCACCGGGATCACAAATCTTGACGGATGACCCGTTTTATTATTTATATCCGAAATAAATCTGCCAAAAAAGATATTCACAAATTCAAGGAAATATGCGTCCCTGTCTTCTTTGGTCAGGTCCCTTCCGTTGCTCATCCTGTCAACGACAGTCCTGGCAAATCCACGGGGAAGCGTCATGACCGCTTTCGAAATGAAATTGCCCCGCGACATCACAACCACAGACAAAGGATTATCAATATCTACAGACACAGAAGACGAATCCGTCAACTCAAGTCTCGCAAGCTGTTTCGTCACTGCGATAAAGATCGACGTGATGCTGTCCCTGACTGTTAAACTGCTGAGCTCGATGATGTTCTACCTCCTTTTTACGCTTAAGGTCCGCCCGGTAAAAAAACGTCCATTACCTGCCGGAAATCCTGCTTAGTTATCGAGGAATCTCATCTTTGCAGAATCCTTCTGCTTCTTCTGTTCAACCGGCTTCGGTTTGTTGCTTTCAAGGACATTGTTTATATCCTGCATAACCTTGCCCTTGCAATTTGCACAGAAACGCCCTGTAAGGATGTTTGCACCGCAGTTCTCGCACTCCAGGCCTACTCCCGAGCCTTCGGCAAACGTAAGTCTTTCCTCGCGTACCCACTGCTTGATGGTCTTTATTGATACTTCGGTTTCATCCGCAACCTTCTGGATATTCGCTCCGGGGTTATCACGGATATATTCCTTGACTATCTGGAATTTCTCCTCCATCATCTTCATACAATTAGGGCATACCGGAGTTGTACGTCCGAGATAATTGTACAACTTTCCGCAGCTTCTGCATGCTCTTACTTCCATAACAATACCTCCTAAAGTCTTTTTTCAGGTTCCTCCTCCCGCAGCAATGCTCAGGATCCCGACACGTCCGACTCCCGAAGCCCGAAGCACACGGGTACAAGCTTCCATGGTAGAACCTGTAGTATATATATCATCCACGATCATCACCTTTCGGAATGAACGTGCAATCAACTCTTGGCTGTATTTGCCGGTATCGCAGACAAACGCCTGCATCAGATTCGCACTTCTGTTTTCCTGCCCCAATGTTTTCTGAGCGCGTGTTTTTTTATTTCTGATCAGCAGATCGCTGACCACTCTGATGCCCAAAGCCTTCCCGATACCGTCCGCCAGCAGTTCCGCCTGATTATACCCCCTGAAAGCCCGCTTGCTCTTGTGAACAGGCACCGGAACCAGAATATCGGGATCAAATTCCCTGATCTCTCCGTAGCGCAGCCTGATCGTTTCGGCAACATAATAGTCGGCATTTTCACGCCATCCGTTGAACTTGAAGTCGCTCATCGAGCGTTTCATGCGGCTGTCGTAAACAAATACAGAAATACCCATACTGTATCCGTGGTCTTTTTCAAGACATTCCTCACAATATTCGGCATCCTCCCGGACATGCCTTCCGCATTTCAGGCAAAAAGGCGGATCGATCGTTTTGAACGCATCCCGGCAATCCGGGCAAATAAGCATATCCGCGGCTATAACTCCCCTGCAGCAGGGACACCGGCGCGGGTAAACAGCTCTCAAAAAAGCTCCGTTCAATGATCCTCTCCTTTATATTATCATAAACAACAAATAATTGCACCCTTGTTTATTATTTTTGTTATTATTTTCCGGAAGCTTCACGCAAACGCTCTTCAAATCCGGAATATCTTCGGTTTTCATTAGTATTGTCGGTCATTTTTCTTACTGTCTCTTCGGATCCGATAATAAGGACGCATTTTCTGGCACGGGTCACGGCCGTATACAGAAGATTCCTGTTGAAAAGCATCGCAGGTCCCATCAGCAGCGGCAGGATGACCGCCGGGTATTCGCTTCCCTGGGATTTGTGGATCGTCACGGCATAAGCCAGCTCCAACTCGTCAAGCATGCTGAACGGGTATTCCACGAGCCTGTCGTCATCAAACCGTATCGTCATCATTTCAGCAAATGAATTGATGCTGACAATGATGCCGCAATCACCGTTGAAGATACCGTTACCCTTATCGATAAAAAAGCCCTTGCTGCTCCTTACTTCCCATTCGATCTGGTAATTGTTCTTTACCTGCATGACCTTATCGCCTTCGCGGAAAACGGTATTCCTGAATTCCTTCTCATGTTTTCCCGCGGCCCTCGGGTTGAGCTTTTCCTGCAATATTCCGTTCAGGCGTTCCACGCCGAGCTCACCCTTGCGCATGGGAGTAAGCACCTGGATGTCAAACGCCTTCGCGCCGATATAGCCCGGAAGCTTCTTCTCTATCATTGAGAGCATGGATACGGTCACTGAATTCGTATCATTCTTTCGCAAATAAAAGAAATCTTTGCTCTTATTGTCAAGTATGGGATACTCTCCGTTATTGATCCTGTGCGCATTGACAATGATATCGCTCAATGCCGCCTGTCTGAATACGGTATTCAGTCTGATCACACTGAATATCTCCGAGTCGATGATATCCTTGAGTACACTGCCGGGGCCCACACTCGGAAGCTGGTTGACGTCTCCTACCATGATCAGTCTGGTTCCCATACAGATCGCTTTTAACAGCGCATTCATCAGCGAGATATCCACCATCGACATCTCATCTATGATCACAACATCCGCCTCCAGCGGGTTTTCATCATTTCTCTCAAATGAATATTTTCCGGCATTTATACCGTCATCCCCGTCGCCGGCGGGGCGCAGCTCCAGCAGTCTGTGGATCGTGGAAGCCTGATGTCCGGTTGTTTCATATATCCTCTTTGCGGCACGTCCCGTAGGCGCAGCAAGCAGAATATCCATTCCTTCATTCTCAAAATATCTGATGATCGCATTGATCGTCGTGGTCTTGCCCGTTCCTGGGCCTCCTGTCAGCACCAGTATACCGGATTTTGCGGCTTCACGCACGGCCTTCTTCTGGAGCTCGTCAAACTCCATATCCATGTCCTGTTCGATCTCTTCGATCCTGGTTTCAAGACGGCTCTCGTTTATACGGTATGTCACATTCAGGTCATTGAGCATCCTGGCGCAGTTCAGTTCCATAAAATAGAAGACCGAAGTGTAAATACGCTTCTCACCTTCTCCGGTCAGGCTCAATATCACCTTTTTCTCTATCAGGAGCCTGTCGAGCTGCCTGGATATCTCATCTTCACTGACACCGAGTATCTGCGAAGCATTTCGCATCAGGATCTCCTCGGGAAGACAGGTATGTCCGTTCGCACTGCCCTCACCAAGAACATATGCAATACCGGCACGTATCCTGTATTCGGAATTCATGGATATTCCGACACGCGAAGCGATCTCATCCGCAGTTTTAAAGCCCACCCCGCTTATGACTTCGGCAAGCTTATATGGATTCGTTTCGATCAGATCATACATATCCGGACCGAACTGCTTATATATTTTTATGGCCAGGTTCGAGGAAATTCCGTACTGTTGAAGAAACATCATAGACCTTCTCTGTTCCTTCAGTTCTTCGAATTGTTCGGCTATCAGGCGAGCTATGCGCTCACTGATGCCCTTTATGGAAATGAGTTTTTCGGGCTCCGTTTCGATAACATTGAATGTATCGTCTCCGAAAGCCTTGACTATTCTGGCGGCAAGAGCCTTGCCGATCCCTTTAATGGCACCGGAGCCAAGATATATCTCCATTGCTGAAGCATCTTCCGGCTCCGTTACATGGCACGTCTTTATGGATATCTGATCTCCGTAGGCAGGATGTCTGGTCTTTTCTCCTTCGATCTCGAGATACTCGCCTTCGTTCACATGCGGAACGATCCCAACACATGTTGTGTTATCCTTTTCACCGCGTACGTTCAGTTCCAATACCGTAAATCCGGTGTCCGGACTGCGATAAGTGATCTTTTCGACACATCCCTTAATGACCATAATCCCTCT
>JAGCZE010000306.1 GCA_017960415.1 Lachnospiraceae bacterium | reverse complement strand
GGTGCCGACATTTCCCCGGATACGGTCCTTTCGGGCATCGATGCTGCTGCGGCGGCCGGTCTCAAGGTGAAGATCAACAGCGTCCTTACGGATATCAACAAGGACAGCTGGCCGGGGCTGGCGGAACTGGCAAAGTTTAGGGATGTGGATGTCAGATTCATTGAACTGATGCCCATCGGAAGCGGAAAAGAATATGTGGGTGTTTCGAACCGGGAGCTGATGGACAAGCTTTCGATCCGGTTTGGAAAACCCGAAAGGGTCGACGCCAAACAGGGAAACGGTCCGGCTTGTTACCGGCGTTTTCCGGGCTTCAAAGGCAGTATAGGTTTCATAAGCGCGATCCACGGCAAGTTCTGCGATTCCTGCAACAGGATCAGACTGACATCTTCGGGAATACTGAAAAGCTGCCTCTGCTACGATTCAAAGCTGGATCTTTTGGCCCGGATACGCAGCGGGGCAACGGAAGAAGAGCTTGCAGAACTCATTTGCGAAGCGATAATGAACAAGCCTGAAGCACATTGTTTTGAAGTTCCGGGACAGATTTCGGAAAAAAGAAGCATGTCTCAGATAGGAGGTTGATCATTCGGGACATGGAGAATGAAAGAATACAGAAGGGATCGATCAGAGCGATCTGCACCAGCCCGGAGAAGGGAACTGTCAAAAGACCCGTTGATTCTGCAAGATTCATAGAAAATTACGGGATCGAAGGTGATGCCCATGCGGGCAAATGGCACAGACAGGTAAGTCTTCTGGCAGCCGAAGCAGTAGAGGCTTTTTATAAGCTTAAGAATAACCGCAAATCCGAGAGTACACAAAGCTCCGGTGACGGCGTCGGTAACGGCACAGTAAACGACGCAGAAAACAATACAGAAAACGGCACAGCTGAAATGTCTATCCGCCCGGGCGATTTCGGCGAAAATATCCTGACTGAGGGGCTCGATCTGCATGATATCCCCTGCGGAACATTGGTTAGATCGGGTGATGTGATCCTGAAGATCACCCAGCGGGGGAAGGAATGCCATACAGGATGCAGGATCCGTGAAGTCACCGGAGAATGCATCATGCCCCGGGAAGGTGTATTTGCCGAGGTCATACGCGGAGGGATCTTAAAACCCTCTGATCCGGTAGAACTGGAAATGCCTGAGGAAAACAGGGCCTTTTCGGCAGCAGTCATAACAATGAGCGATAAGGCCAGCCGCGGAGAAAGGGAAGACAAAAGCGGGCCGCGCCTCTCTGAGCTGCTAAGGAGCCTTGGCATCGAGGTTACGGAAGAGCTTGTTCTGCCCGATGAGGCTTCTGAGCTAAAGAACAATCTGATCAGACTTGCCGACAGACGTGATACTGATCTGATAATTACGACAGGCGGAACGGGTTTTTCCCAAAGGGATGTAACACCCGAAGCAACACTTGCCGTTGCCACAAGAAACGCACCCGGAATTGCCGAAGCGATAAGGGCCGGTTCATTGAAGATAACGCCGAGGGCAATGCTTTCGCGGGGTGTGTCGGTAATACGCAACAAAACTCTGATAATCAATTTTCCGGGCAGTCCCAAGGCGGTGGAAGAGAGCTTTGAGATCATCAGAGACGTGCTGCCGCATGCGCTGGGGATACTGACCGGCAGGGATTTTGAGTGCGGCAGATAGTCCGCCGGAAAGACGAATTTTTGACGATTTTGCCAAGATGTGGTATTATATAACTGCTGTTTACAGTTATGATGTTTTTGGTTGTGAACGGGCGTGTGAGGAGTGAACGGAAACATTATATTTCTGCAGGTATACAGACAGAATGGGGTTTATATATGATCAAATTGGGTGAGATATGTTTTTGCAGCGGAAATGTCCGCAAATTGGCTGATTTCTACAAACGTGTTTTGATGATCGACAACGGAAGCGATGACAATTCGTTTCAGGTTCTTGAGGTGGCCGGAGTCAGGATCTCGATATTCGACGACGGTACGACCAAACCGAACAACAATCAGAACATTACGCTGATCTTCGATGTTGACGACGTTGATGGTGAATATGAGCGTCTTCGCGGCATCGAAGGCTTCAAGCTGCATTTTATACGCAAGCCGTACGACGGATCGGACGGCCACAGATTTATGTCATTTTACGACCTTGACGGAAACAGGGTCAATTTCAGAAATATCGGAGAGAAGAGTTGAAAAGACGTATTTTTTCAGCAGCATTGGCAATGCTGCTGTTTTCACTTATGATAATGAGGGTGCCCGCCTGCGCACAGGATTCCACCGGAGCAGGCACTCAGGAAAATGCGGAAGGGGATCCGGCCTCATCGGAAGAAAGTCCCGAAAACAGCGAATATTCCGGGATATCATGGCCGGCCGGACCTGATATCAGTGCCGACGGAGCCATAGTTGTCGAGGCATCTTCGGGCAGCATCCTCTATGCCAAGAATATTTACGAAACATTTTATCCCGCAAGTACGACGAAGATCCTTACAACCCTTGTAGCTCTTGAAAACAGCGAGTTGAACGAGATCGTAACCGTATCTTATGCGGCAGACAATTATGTTTCCAAGACGAGTTCGCGTATGGGTCTTGTGGAAGGCGAGCAGGTGACGATGGAGCAAGCGTTGTACGGAATCATGCTCGAATCCGGAAATGAAGCCACATTTGCCGTAGGCGAACATGTAGGCGGCTCTATCGCGCATTTCATCAAGATGATGAATTACAAGGTCCAGCAGCTTGGCTGTGTGAATTCGCATTTCGCCAACTCTCACGGACTTCACGACGACGACCATTATACCTGCTGTTATGATGAGGCTCTGATCGCACGTGCGGCTTACCAGAACCCGGATTTTATGAAAATAACGGGAACCGCGACTTACGCGATGCCTGAAACCAACAAGAATCCGGCGAAGATACTTACCAACCACCATTGGTTCCTGAACAAGACCGTGAAGTATGATTACTGCATCGGCGGTAAGACAGGTGCGACGACGCAGGCCGGATACGCGCTTGTAACATATGCCAAGAAGGACGGAATGACGCTGATCTCGGTAGTCATGCATGCCGAAACCTGGGCAAAGGTCTATGC